>DXLD01000199.1:0-2374 GCA_019414935.1 Streptococcus sp. | reverse complement strand
AATGGCTAAAGTATGTTACTTTACAGGTCGTAAGACTGTATCAGGAAACAACCGTTCACACGCGATGAACCAAACAAAACGTGCCGTAAAACCAAACCTTCAAAAAGTTACTGTTCTTATCGATGGTAAACCTAAAAAAGTTTGGGCTTCAGCTCGTGCTTTGAAATCAGGTAAAGTTGAACGCGTTTAATAATAAAAGTAAGGAGACCTTAGGGTCTTTTTTCTTTTACTGTAGATATAAAATCATTTGAAAAATAGAGTAAATATCCGCTGATACAGTATTCTGCTTTTACACTTGGGCTGAAATATGATAAAATAGAGTATCAACTAGTTGAGGTAAAAAGGATGACTGTAAAAATTAATACAAAAGATGGTCAAATCGAACTAACAGATGAAGTGATTGCAACCGTCGTAGGTGGAGCAGCAACTGAAATTTTTGGTGTGGTCGGTATGGCTAGTAAAAATGCCCTCAAAGATAATTTCCAAGCCCTTCTAGGTAAGGAAAATTATTCTAAAGGTGTCGTCGTAAAGGCGGCCGAAGATGGCAGTATTGCAGTTGATGTATATACCGTGTTGAGCTACGGAACAAAGATTAGCGAAGTGTCAAAAAACATTCAAGAGCGTGTTCGTTTTAGTTTGGAAAACCAACTTGGAATTACTGCTCAGACTGTAAATGTCTACATTCAAAATATCAAAGTTGTAGGAGAATAACCGTGTCAAAAATTACTACTAGCTTATTTCAAGAAATGGTGCAGGCTGCATCAACTCGCTTGAATAAGCAAGCTGAATATGTCAATTCATTAAACGTCTTTCCAGTTCCAGATGGAGATACTGGAACAAACATGGGAATGACCATTGAAAATGGAGCTAAAGAAGTTGCAGACAAGCCAGCTTCTACAGTTGGCGAGGTAGCGAGCATTCTTGCCAAAGGTCTTTTGATGGGTGCGCGTGGAAACTCAGGCGTTATTACGTCTCAGCTTTTCCGTGGATTTTCACAAGCTATCAAGGATAAAGACGAGTTAACAGGTCAAGACTTGGCCCTTGCCTTCCAATCAGGTGTAGAAGTTGCCTATAAGGCAGTGATGAAACCAGTTGAAGGAACGATTTTGACAGTTTCTCGTGGGGCTGCTATCGGTGCTAAGAAAAAAGCTGAGCAGACAGATGACGCTGTTGAAGTCATGCGTGCAGCCTTAGAAGGTGCTAAAACCGCTCTAGCTAAAACGCCAGATATGCTTCCAGTCTTGAAGGAAGTTGGCGTTGTGGATTCAGGTGGTCAAGGACTGGTCTTTATCTACGAAGGTTTCCTTTCAGCCCTTACTGGCGAATATATCGCATCTGAGGACTTTGTAGCGACTCCGGCCAACATGAGTGAAATGATCAATGCAGAACACCACAAGTCTGTAGCTGGTCATGTAGCGACTGAGGACATTACCTTTGGTTATTGTACTGAAATCATGGTAGCTCTTAAGCAAGGTCCAACCTATGCCAAAGATTTTGACTACGACGAATTCCGTAACTACTTGAATGAGCTTGGAGACTCTCTCCTCGTTGTTAACGATGATGAAATTGTTAAAGTCCATGTCCATACAGAAGATCCAGGACTTGTTATGCAAGAAGGTCTCAAATATGGTAGCTTGGTCAAGGTAAAAGTTGACAATATGCGTAACCAACACGAAGCACAGGTTGAGAAAGAAGTTGCTCAAGTTAGCAAACCAGCTGAAGAAAAAGAATATGCTTTGATTGCTGTGGTGGCTGGTAAAGGTCTAGCAGATATCTTCCGTTCTCAAGGTGTGGATTATGTTATTGAAGGCGGTCAAACTATGAACCCTTCAACTGAAGACTTTATCAAGGCTGTTGAACAGGTCAACGCTCGTAACATTATCTTCCTGCCAAATAACAAGAATATCTTCATGGCAGCTCAATCTGCAGCAGAAGTTTTGGAGCAACCAGCAGTAGTGGTAGAAGCTCGTACTCTTCCTCAAGGTTTGACAAGTCTTCTTGCCTTTGATCCAAGCAAGTCCATCGAAGAAAACCAAGAGCGTATGACAGCTGCTCTTAGCGATGTCGTTAGCGGAAGCGTTACAACAGCTGTTCGTGATACAACCATTGATGGCTTAGAAATCCATGAAAACGATAATCTTGGTATGGTGGATGGAAAAATCCTCGTGTCAAACCCTGACATGCACCAAACCTTGACAGAAACATTGAAACATATGTTGGATGAAGATAGTGAAATCGTAACCTTCTATGTTGGTGAAGATGGAAGCGAAGAACTTGCTAATGAAATTGCTCAAGAAATCGCAGAAGAATTCGAAGACGTTGAAGTCGAGATTCACCAAGGTCAACAACCTGTTTACCCATACCTATTTAGTGT
>DXLD01000198.1:0-2377 GCA_019414935.1 Streptococcus sp. | reverse complement strand
TATGAGAAAAACCTTGAAGGGGCAGCTCTTCAAGGTTTTATACTCTTCGAAAATCAAATTCAAACCGCGTCAGCTTCGCCTTGCCGTACTCAAGTACAGCCTGCGGCTAGCTTCCTAGTTTGCTCTTTGATTTTTCATTGAGTATTAAAATCCAGTCACGGTAATTCCCAACAGGCGGACACCTCTTTCTTTCTCGCTTAATTCTTCATAGAGTTGCAGGGCTATTTGGCTTATCTGACTAGCATTCTGTGTTTTTTGAGCAAGACTTTTTCGTTTAGTAAGAGTTGAAAAGTCCTCATAGCGGATTTTCAAAATGAGAATTTTTCCAGCTTTTTCTTGTTGATGTAGATTGAGAGCGACTCTTTCTGATAGGAGAGTCAGCTCTTTTTTGATGTCTTCCTCGGCACGGAGAATCTTTCCATAGGTTTTCTCCTTCCCGATTGATTTACGGATACGATTGGATTTGACTGGGGAATTGTGGATACCACGAGCTTTTCGATAAAGGTCGTAGCCCAGTCTGCCAAAACGGTCTATTAAGGCCACTTCAGGAATCTCAAGTAGATCAGCACCAGTAAAAACACCCATTTGATGAAGTCGTTCCACCGTCTTTTTTCCTACTCCATGAAACTTAGCGATATCCATTTGTTTGAGAAAATCCTCAGCTTGGTCAGGTAGAATCACTGTCAAACCATATGGTTTTTGATAATCGCTAGCCATTTTAGCTAAGAACTTGTTGTAGGAAACACCTGCAGAAGCAGTTAGATGGAGTTCTTGCCAGATATCTTCTTGAATGAGACGAGCGATTTTGACCGCTGACTTGATACCTAGTTTATTTTCTGTTACATCCAAATAGGCTTCGTCAATACTCATAGGCTCAATCAAATCTGTGTAGCGCTTAAAAATAGCGCGAATCTGGAATCCCACAGACTTGTATTTCTCATAATTTCCAGAGATAAAGACGGCCTGGGGACAACGTTCATAAGCTTCCTTGGAACTCATGGCAGAATGGACACCAAAAGCTCGTGCCTCATAGCTACAGGTAGCAACGACTCCCCGCCCACCTGTTTGTCGAGGATCGCTTCCGATAATAACAGGTTTTCCTCTGAGTTTAGGATTATCCCTGATTTCCACCGCAGCAAAAAAGGCATCCATGTCAATATGGATGATTTTTCTTGACAAATCATTTAACAAGGGGAAAATCAACATGCCTAGCACCTTTTTACTGCTTATTTTCTTTTATTATACCCTTTTTTCTGAAAAAAAGAAAAAATGCTTTATTTTTTTCAAAAATATAATACAGTTTAGGGTAAAATATAGACTGTTTTAGAAAAGAAAGTGTAAAAACAGGGTTTTCCCACTTGTTGAAACCGGTTACTGTGTGGTATACTTGTCTCATGAATGTAACAGATGACTGTTACTAGAAAGAAAAAAGAGGACATTAACATGGTTGTTAAGACAGTTGTTGAAGCACAAGATATTTTTGATAAAGCTTGGGAAGGCTTCAAAGGCGTAGATTGGAAAGAAAAAGCAAGTGTATCACGCTTCGTACAAGCTAACTACACACCTTACGATGGAGACGAAAGCTTCCTTGCAGGACCAACAGAACGTTCACTTCACATCAAAAAAATTGTAGAAGAAACTAAGGCTCACTACGAAGAAACTCGTTTCCCAATGGACACTCGTCCAACATCTATCGCTGATATCCCAGCAGGATTTATCGATAAAGAAAACGAAGTTATCTTCGGTATCCAAAACGATGAACTCTTCAAATTGAACTTCATGCCAAAAGGTGGTATCCGTATGGCTGAAACTACTTTGAAAGAAAATGGATACGAACCAGATCCAGCTGTTCACGAAATCTTTACTAAATACGTAACAACAGTTAACGACGGTATCTTCCGTGCCTACACTTCAAACATTCGTCGCGCTCGTCACGCTCACACTGTAACTGGTCTTCCAGATGCATACTCACGCGGACGTATCATCGGTGTTTACGCACGTCTTGCTCTTTACGGTGCAGACTACTTGATGCAAGAAAAAGTAAACGACTGGAATGCAATCGAAGAAATCGATGAAGAAACAATCCGTCTTCGTGAAGAAATCAACCTTCAATACCAAGCATTGCAACAAGTTGTTCGCTTGGGTGACCTTTACGGAGTTGACGTTCGCAAACCAGCGATGAACGTTAAAGAAGCAATCCAATGGGTTAACATCGCCTTCATGTCTGTCTGCCGTGTTATCAACGGTGCTGCTACATCTCTAGGACGTGTGCCAATCGTTTTGGACATCTTTGCAGAACGTGACCTTGCTCGTGGTACATTTACTGAATCAGAAATCCAAGAATTCGTTGATGATTTCGTTATGAAACTTCGTACAG
>DXLD01000197.1:0-2381 GCA_019414935.1 Streptococcus sp. | reverse complement strand
AAATTAATCTATCATATTGAGATGACTTATAAGATTTCCCTCAGTCAGTTTGAGATAGACTTTTTGTGTTTTCCGTTTAATGTCCGTTTTATTGACACTTTAAGCAAGCCGTCTTATCAATCTGAACAGCTTGCAAACATTTTTCAAGGGATTGTCAAGAAAGTCAAAGAAACAATGTTGGTTAACTTTGATGATGAAGAATTATTTGAAGAAATCAAGTCTCATCTAGGCCCCTTAATCAATCGACTGATTTTCCATGTGCAAGCTAATGATATATTTCATGGCGAGGTTCAAACTCAATATCCTTTTGCTTTTGAAATGGCGAAAATTGCTGGAGAAGAACTATCTGCAATTTTTGGTTCTGAATTGGAATTATCTGAAATCGGATATCTGGCTTTGTATTTTGAAATGATTTTAAGAAAGCAAAATTCTGCTGTTAAGGGTTCTCGCAAGCAGATAGCTGTAGTTTGCACAACAGGAAGAGGAACCGCTGCGATGATTATTCAGCAACTCAGACGAGTCCTTGGAAATGATGTAGACATTACTCAGTATTCTGAAGAGGATTTTAATGTGGAATTGAATCAGGACTATTTCGCGATTTTTACGACAGTTCCTCTAAAATATAAAGATTCTAAATCTCCAGTCATTCAAGTTAATCATCTTTTTGATGATCAATGGCTGCAGGAAGAATGGCAGAGGGCCAATGCTTTTCATCAAAAAAATCTAGAAACAGTCAGCTTACGTTTTCTTCGGTTGAGTCCCCAAAAAACCTATCAGCAATACTTGCTAAATATGGTTGCAGAGTTAGAGAAACTTCAGATGATTGATGAAGGTTTTAGAAATCGGATAATTGATAGGGAGAAAAAACAATCAACCATTTTTGGTGGAGGAATTGCCTTCCCCCATACAATTAACCAGGGTTATGCAAAGACTATTTTAATGTTTGGAAAGCTAGAAGAGCCTTATCAAAAAGGAGATGATTGGATTGAATTTATCTTTCTAGTCGCCATTCCCTCAGAAATTGAAAGCAAAATGGAGAGTGAATTGCTGGAATTGTATGACGACATTTTTCGAATTGCAGGAGAGCCTTCTCTAAAAGAAGCATTGAGGGCTGTAGAAACAGAGACAGAGTTTCTATCATTTTCTAAGAGCAAAGGAGTATTTTAATGAATTCGCTAATAATTTTCGCTGTATTTGTCATGGCAGCTTATATATTTCAAATGTTCCTCGGCTGGCAGCAACTCAAAGACTTCAATAAGACCTATACGATGCTCCGAAAACTGGGGCGCGTAGCGATTGGCAGGAAGTCCGGAAGAATCAAATCCGGTACGATTGTCATGTTCGCGGTTGATGAAAACGGTCGGGTTCTTAAAGCTAGCAAAATGCAAGGAGTCACAATCTTAGCACGTTTTCAAAATATGGACGATTATGTTGGAGAAGACATCCATTATTTTGACAAGTATAATCCTCTTGTGAGAAAAGAAAATAAGTTGATGCAATCAGCCATAGAAGATGCTAGAAAAGTCTATCTTTGGCATGAGGCAGGTATTGAGAAAGAGACAAGTTCATCTGATTCTTTTCTGGGATTCGGCTTTTATGCGAATTACTTACAATTATCTATTAAACAGTTATTAAAAAAAAATAAGAAAGGGAGTTCCTTATGAATCACATTACAAATTTTGCAGAGAGTTTTATGAAACTCTTCCAATTAGGTGGAGAAACCTTTATTAGCTGGATGACAAATATTGTACCGCTTGTCTTAATGCTATTGATTGCAATGAATACCCTTATCGCTTTCTTGGGAGAAGAGAAGGTCAATTCCCTGGCTAAGATTTCTGCCAAAAATCCTGTTAGCCGGTATATGATTTTACCTTTCATTTCAGCCTTTATGCTGGGGAATCCGATGGCAATCAGTATGGGACGTTTCTTACCAGAATATTATAAACCTAGTTTTGTAGCAGCTCAGATGCAGTTCTGCCATACTTCAAATGGTGTATTTCCGCATATCAATCCTGGGGAATTGTTTGTATGGATGGGAATTGCAACAGGAATTCAAACTTTAGGTTTAAGTCAAATGGACTTAGCCATTCGTTACATGCTTGTTGGGCTTGTCATGAACTTTGTAGGCGGTTGGGTGACCGATTTTACAACTGCTTATGTAGCAAAACAGCAAGGTGTTACCTTGAGTAAAACATTTGATTGATAGAAAGAGTGAAATTATGTCATATAAGAGTATAAAAGTTGTTAAAGGAAATGGCGGTTTCGGAGGACCTTTGGTCATTACACCTAGTGAAGCTAAGCATAAATTCATCTATATCACTGGCGGAGGAGAAAAGCCAGATATTGTAGATAAAATTGCTGATTTGACCGGTATGGAAGCT
>DXLD01000196.1:0-2408 GCA_019414935.1 Streptococcus sp. | reverse complement strand
TTTACATTCTACCATAAAAAAGTGATTTTCACAAACCTAAAATAGAATATGTTTTAAGGAATTTGGAATACTTTTACTAAAATAAAATTGTTATTTAGAAAAGCCTACTTCGCAGTAGACTTAGTTTGTTTCTATTCTAATCGGCACTCTTCCAAATTTCTGCTCTGCTATACTTGGATTTCCCAGTTGGTAAATCTGGTCTGCCTTTTGAGTCATAGCATCCCAAGGTTCTTTGCCAATTCTGCTGACTAGATTGACCTGCCCTTTCAAAGACTTGAGGTGTTGTCTACCTTTTTCAGTAAAACCGAGGACATGAATCCCCTTTGGCAAATCACTTTCTCTAGCCTGCACCAAAATATAAGTCAAGAGGCGTCTGACACGCGCCTTGGTATAGCGTTTGGTCGCAACCGCCTCGACCAATTCTTCCACAGACTGGGCTGTTTTGATGGCATCCTTGATGCGCACAGCCATTTCTTGATTGACCTGATAGATAGTGGTTAGGTCGGGATTTGACAAGATTTGATAGCGGAGCAAGGGAAAATAGTCATCCCAGCCCACCTTACTGGCCTGCTCAAAGAGAACAACAGAAGGCATAAAGCGTTCTAAGAAATCTTGGTCTGACTGATGCTGACGGAGTGCTGTCGCCGAGGCAAAGTCCACATCCTTGTCTACAGAATGATAACCTGCTCCCTGACGCTGAATAGGATGCAACTTGATATTTCGTCCAGCCACCGCCTTGGCATAGGCAAGAGCAAGGACATGATTGGGCGTATTGCCTGAAAAATCAAGACCTGCAAATTCCTTCCACATGGCTTGGGTTTTCTGGGGATAGGATAGAGAATCAGGCAGATTATCCACAAATTGCTCCATCTCAGTCCCCTGGTCCGTGTATAGGTCAGCAATTTTCTGGTAATCTAGAACTTCCTCTGTCCCAAAAGCTAGACTATCAATGCCCAAACGAGTCAAGATATCCACAGCCCCTTGGCCAAAGAAATCTGCTGCCTGAACACTAACTAAAAAGGGCAATTCCACTACCAAGTCTGCGCCATTCTTCAGTGCCATCTGAGCCCGAGTCCACTTGTCCACGATAGCAGGCTCTCCTCGTTGCATAAAATTCCCAGACATAGCAACAATTTTCAGTCCCTCCGCCTGTTCCAGCAGGTATTTGTGGCCATTATGAAAAGGATTAAACTCTGCGATAATACCCGTGATGGTCATGCTATTCTCCTACTTCTGCGCGATGAAAAACCAACGGGTGCTGGTTTCTGTTGGCTCCTTGTCCTCAAAGTCCGCATAGAGTTTGAAGGACTTGAAACCAGCCTGTTCCAGCAAAATATCATAGGTCAAGACTTCATAAGTCCGCTCCTCATGTACTTCATCGTAGCGACTAAAGGAGCCGTCTGCCTCCTTGATAAAGAAGGTCAACTCATGCACGATGGAGTGAGGTGCTTCGTCCTCGTAGGTATCCCAGAGCATGGCGAAATCTTCCGCATTTTCATGGTAGGAATAGCCTGGAAAAACTTCGTCTGTCTGGTAGGTCGAGTGCACATCAAAGATAAAGACACCATCTTCGTTGAGGGCATTACACACTTCCTTAAAGACATCTCCCACTTCCACCTCATCTTGCATATAACAGATCGAGTCCGAATAACAGGTGACAAAATCATATTTACCCGCCTTAGACAAATCCAGCATATTGCCTTCAATAAAATCAATCTTTTGCTTGGCTGAAGAAGCTCTCTTCTCAGCAATCTTCAACATATCCCCACTCAAGTCCAGTCCAGTCACATCAAAACCAGCCTGAGAGAAGCGAACAGACTGAATTCCTGTCCCACAAGCCAATTCCAAGAGTTTCTTTCTCTCCTTGGTCTTAGGCAAGTGACGCAGAGAAAAATCCGTCCATTTGTCGTATAAACTATCGTCCATTACTGCATCATAGACCGCCGCAAAGGTTTCATAAGTTGCCATAATCATGATACCAAGAGCCTCCATGGCAAACACCACTCGCTCTTTACCTTTCCATCAATTTTCTAAAATAAGCAAAGAAACCCAGTTGACTACAACTGAGTTCACCTTCTAAGCAAGAGCTTCTGAAATATCTACTGAATTCGCCTCATGCCATAGTTTTTCTAGGTTATAATGGGCACGCATTTCTTCTGAAAAGATATGCACAACGACAGCGCCGAGGTCTAGTAGGACCCAGCCTCCAGCTGCATCGCCTTCGACATGGCTTCCTTTAAAACCTGCTTCCGCTACTTTTTCACGAATATTGTCAGCGATAGCGTCCAACTGACGGCTATTCATTGAGCTAGTGATCACAAAGTAGTCAGTCACGCTAGTCAATTCTTGTACGTCAAGTGCGAGGATATCCTCCGCACGTTTCTCATCAGCCGCTTTCACGACTAGTT
>DXLD01000195.1:0-2438 GCA_019414935.1 Streptococcus sp. | reverse complement strand
TCGAGTTCAACGCTCGTTTTGGAGATCCTGAAACGCAAATCATCTTGCCTCGTTTAACATCTGACTTTGCACAAAATATTACGGATATCCTCGATGGCAAGGAGCCAAACATCACCTGGACGGACAAGGGTGTGACTCTGGGTGTGGTTGTCGCATCCAACGGTTATCCGCTAGACTATGAAAAAGGTGTCAAGTTACCAGCCAAGACAGAAGGTGACATTATCACCTATTATGCAGGGGCTAAGTTTGCGGAAAATAGCAGAGCACTGCTATCAAACGGCGGACGAGTTTATATGCTCGTCACCACAGCAGAAACCGTTAAAGAAGCCCAAAAAACTATCTACCAAGAACTCGTTCAACAACAAATAGAAGGTTTCTTTTATCGAACCGATATCGGAAGCAAGGCGATAAAGTAAACCAGAAAAGAGATTTTTCATGAATTTTTCGACAGAAAATATAGCAATTATCACTAGTTTTTTAACTGCTTTCATTGCAATTTGTCAAGCAATGTTTTCAATAAGATCATTCTATAAAAATAGGTTAGATAAAATTGTAATACTTAGATATGAGAAACTTTATGATTTTTATCAATCTTATCTTGAAGAATTTTCTAAATTAGACATACATAATCCATCTGAAACTGTTATATATTCAAGAAAGCAATATGATGCTATAAAATTTTTACTGGATGAAGAATTTAGAATAGATGATCCATATAATGAGTTAACTAAATTGATAATTGAGTATATTAAAAATATAGACTCAGTAATTGAAGATTCTGATGAATATGAAGAGTTCAGACAAGAATTAAATAAAAAGTGTATCGAATTCGATGATTTATTTAAGAAAAGTTTACAAAAACAACTTTCAAAATTATATAACAAATTAAATTAGTTGGAGGAAAAATTATGACTAAACCAATTATTTCCATCATCATGGGCTCAAAATCTGACTGGGCAACCATGCAAAAAACAGCAGAAGTCCTAGACCGCTTTGGTGTAGCCTACGAAAAGAAGGTTGTCTCTGCCCACCGCACACCTGACCTCATGTTCAAACATGCCGAGGAAGCACGGAGTCGCGGTATCAAGGTCATTATCGCAGGAGCTGGAGGCGCAGCCCATTTACCAGGTATGGTAGCAGCTAAAACAACTCTTCCAGTCATTGGTGTGCCAGTCAAATCTCGTGCTCTTAGTGGAGTGGATTCACTCTATTCTATCGTTCAGATGCCGGGTGGGGTGCCTGTTGCGACAATGGCTATCGGTGAAGCTGGTGCGACAAATGCGGCTCTCTTCGCCCTCCGTCTTCTTTCAGTAGAGGATCAGGCTATCGCGACAGCTTTGGCAGATTTCGCAGAAGAACAAGGAAAAATCGCAGAGGAGTCAACGAATGAGCTCATCTAAAACAATCGGAATTATCGGTGGCGGTCAGCTGGGTCAGATGATGGCCATCTCAGCTATCTACATGGGGCACAAGGTCATCGCGCTGGATCCTGCGACGGATTGCCCGGCCTCTCGCGTGGCGGAAATTATCGTGGCTCCTTATAACGATGTGGATGCGCTTCGCCAGTTGGCTGAGCGTTGCGATGTTCTGACCTATGAGTTTGAGAATGTCGATGCCGATGGTTTGGATGCTGTTATCAAAGAAGGACAGCTTCCACAAGGGACAGACCTGCTACGCATTTCTCAAAACCGTATCTTTGAAAAGGATTTTCTCTCAAACAAGGCACAAGTCACTGTGGCACCTTACAAGGTCGTGACCTCAAGCCAAGACTTGGCAGATATTGACCTATCGAAAAACTATGTCCTCAAGACGGCGACGGGTGGCTATGACGGGCATGGGCAAAAGGTCATTCGCTCAGCAGAAGATTTGGAAGAAGCCTACGCTCTAGCTGACTCAGCAGACTGCGTCTTGGAAGAATTTGTCAACTTTGACCTTGAAATTTCTGTTATTGTGTCAGGAAATGGTAAGGATGTGACAGTCTTCCCTGTTCAGGAAAATATCCACCGCAACAACATTCTGTCTAAGACCATCGTGCCAGCCCGCATTTCAGAAAGTTTAGCTGAAAAAGCCAAAGCTATGGCAGTGCGAATCGCTGAACAACTCAACCTGTCTGGAACCCTCTGTGTGGAAATGTTTGCGACGGCTGATGACATCATTGTCAATGAGATTGCCCCACGTCCACACAACTCTGGGCACTACTCAATCGAAGCCTGTGATTTCTCCCAGTTTGACACGCATATTTTGAGTGTTCTTGGAGCACCATTGCCAACTATCAAACTGCACGCACCAGCAGTCATGCTCAATGTTCTCGGTCAGCATGTCGAGGACGCTGAAAAATATGTCACAGAAAATCCAAGCGCCCACCTCCACATGTATGGTAAAATAGAAGCGAAGCACAACCGCAAGATGGGACATGTGACTTTGTTTAGTGATGTGCC
>DXLD01000194.1:0-2441 GCA_019414935.1 Streptococcus sp. | reverse complement strand
AATTGGAAGACCATTTTGAAAATATGGGTGCCAAATTGGTATCAGAAGTAGCTTCAAAAACCAATGATATCGCAGGTGACGGGACTACAACTGCAACTGTTTTGACCCAAGCGATCGTCCGTGAAGGAATCAAAAACGTCACAGCAGGTGCCAATCCAATCGGAATTCGTCGTGGGATTGAAACAGCAGTTGCAGCAGCAGTAGAAGCCTTGAAAAACAACGCTATCCCTGTTGCCAACAAAGAAGCCATCGCTCAGGTTGCTGCCGTCTCTTCTCGTTCTGAAAAAGTAGGTGAGTATATTTCTGAAGCCATGGAAAAAGTTGGCAAAGATGGAGTTATCACTATCGAAGAGTCACGTGGTATGGAAACAGAACTTGAAGTTGTGGAAGGAATGCAGTTCGACCGCGGTTATCTTTCACAGTACATGGTGACAGATAGCGAGAAAATGGTGGCTGACCTTGAAAATCCATACATTTTGATTACTGATAAGAAGATTTCAAATATCCAAGAAATCTTGCCACTCCTAGAAAGTATTCTCCAAAGCAATCGTCCACTCTTGATTATTGCGGATGATGTGGATGGCGAAGCCCTTCCAACTCTTGTTTTGAACAAGATTCGTGGAACCTTCAACGTAGTAGCAGTTAAGGCACCTGGTTTTGGTGATCGTCGTAAAGCCATGCTCGAAGATATCGCCATCTTGACAGGTGGAACAGTTATCACAGAAGATCTTGGTCTTGAGTTGAAAGACGCGACCATTGAAGCCCTTGGTCAAGCAGCGAGAGTAACTGTGGACAAAGATAGCACGGTTATCGTAGAAGGTGCGGGAAATCCTGAAGCGATTTCTCATCGTGTTGCAGTTATCAAGTCTCAAATCGAAACTACAACTTCTGAATTTGACCGTGAAAAATTACAAGAACGCTTGGCTAAATTGTCAGGTGGTGTAGCGGTTATTAAGGTCGGAGCCGCAACTGAAACTGAGTTGAAAGAAATGAAACTTCGCATCGAAGATGCCCTTAACGCTACTCGTGCAGCTGTTGAAGAAGGAATCGTTGCAGGTGGTGGAACAGCACTTGTGAATGTGATTCCAGCCGTGGCTAATTTGGAATTGACAGGAGATGAAGCGACAGGACGCAATATTGTTCTACGTGCCTTGGAAGAACCTGTTCGTCAAATCGCCCACAATGCAGGATTTGAAGGTTCAATCGTTATCGATCGTTTGAAAAATGCTGAGCTTGGTACAGGCTTCAACGCAGCAACTGGCGAGTGGGTCAACATGATTGATCAAGGTATTATCGACCCAGTTAAAGTTAGCCGTTCAGCCCTACAAAACGCAGCATCTGTAGCCAGCTTGATTCTAACAACAGAAGCAGTCGTAGCTAATAAACCAGAACCAGCAGCTCCGGCTCCAGCAATGGATCCAAGCATGATGGGCGGCATGATGTAAGCTTTCTATAGAAAACAACTTATAAAAAACACAAAAGGAGGGAATGCCTACCCCTCCTTTTTATGCTATTCACTTCTAAATAGATTTGAGCTCTCCTAACTTATATGATAAAATAAGACTAGAAAAAGGAGAAGAACATGATCGATGTAGAAGAAATTCTGAGCAAGATGAACCCTAATCAGAAGATTAATTATGACCGTGTCATGCAGAAGATGGTACAAGTATGGGAGAAAAATGAGCAACGGCCAACCATTCTCATGCATGTTTGCTGTGCCCCTTGCAGTACCTATACCCTAGAATATTTGACTAAGTATGCAGACGTTACCATTTATTTTGCCAATTCTAATATCCATCCCAAGGCAGAATACCACAAGCGTGCCTATGTGACTAAAAAGTTTGTCAGTGATTTCAATGAGCGAACTGGCAATAACGTTCAATACCTAGAAGCTCCTTATGAACCTAACGAATATCGTAAACTGGTTCGAGGTTTGGAAGAAGAGCCTGAAGGTGGTGACCGTTGTAAGGTTTGCTTTGACTACCGACTGGATAAGACAGCGCAAGTGGCTATGGACTTGGGCTTTGACTACTTTGGCTCAGCCTTGACCATCAGTCCTCATAAGAATTCTCAAACCATTAATAGTATCGGAATCGATGTGCAAAAAATTTATACAACCCACTATCTCCCAAGTGATTTCAAGAAAAATCAAGGCTACAAACGTTCAGTGGAGATGTGTGAAGAGTATGATATCTATCGTCAATGTTATTGTGGATGTGTCTATGCAGCCCAGGCTCAGAATATTGACCTTGTTCAGGTTAAGAAAGATGCTACAGCTTTCTTGCTGGATAAGGATGTTGAAAAAGACTATTCTCATATCAAATTTACTGTTACGAAATTAGATATATAGAGAACAACCCAGCTGAAAAACTGGGTTTTTAAAATAAAAAAACCAGGGCTTTCACCCTAGTTTGACAACTTTACCGATTCTTTAGTTCTAC
>DXLD01000193.1:0-2444 GCA_019414935.1 Streptococcus sp. | reverse complement strand
TTTTATTCAAGAACGTCTATAGAACACCTTGTCCTTCCAGCCTTAATTTTGTATAGCGTATCTCAAATAAAAAAGAAGTAATGATGAAAGAACAAATTCCCCCAGACTTATAGTCTAGGGGACTTGTTTCTTTAATGTTGTTCGTATATTAGCCCTAAATCAAGCTACTTTATGACTGATCTCTATAAAAGAGGGTTAATGTAAAAACGATGGTCGTCAATTGGAATAATTTGAACAGGATTTTGATAGAAGTCAGCTAAGACTTCTGGTGTGATGACATCATTTTTGGGTCCTTGTGCTACGATTTTTCCTTGACGGAGTAGGAGAATATGGTCCATGTTTTCAGTGATTTCCTCAGCGTGGTGAGTGACGTAAAGAACCAGTGGAGCATGAGGAAGCGAGGTGATATGATCAATCTGACGCAAGAGTTTTTCACGAGCAAATAGGTCCAAGCCAACAGTCGCTTCATCAAGAATAATGATGTCAGGATCTTCCATGAGACTGCGAGCAATCAAACAAATTTGTTTTTCTCCTTGAGAGAGGCCATGGTATTTACGACCTATCAAATCCCCAGCACCAAGTGAGGTCAGCATGTCCTTGGCTTCTTGCAACTCCTTATCCCCATATGCCTTGTAGAGGATTGAGCTCTTGTATTTACCAGTAAGGACGATTTTTTCTGCAGTCATATGCTTAGGCAGACGCTCAGTGATGAAGGAACTGACAATACCGATATGTTTGCGAAGACCCGTGATGTCTCCATTACCAAAGGTATAGCCAAGTATTTCAGCATGACCTTCGGAAGGAAAGAACTCAGCTGTCAATAAGCGTAGAAGTGTTGATTTTCCTGCACCATTAAGTCCAAGGATAGCCCAGGTCTGGCCTTTTTCAACTGACCAGTTAAGATTGGACAAGAGTGTTTTTCCTTGGCGAGCCAAGCTGACATTTTCTAAGCGTATAAGTGACATAAGTCTCTCTCCTTCGATGATAAATTACTCTAAGTATAGCATAAAATAGGAACCTATATTGGAAAATTGTGATATAATGAAAGTCAGAATTTTTTTTTAGAGGAGAAGAAAAAATGGAAGACTCTAGCGGTCAGTCCTTATTATTTCAATTTATTTTATTACTAATTTTAACCTTACTTTCGGCCTTTTTCTCAGCGTCTGAGATGGCTTTAGTATCACTAAACCGTTCACGTGTGGAACAAAAGGCTGAAGAAGGCGACAAGAAATTTATTCGCCTGCTCAAGGTTCTTGAAAATCCCAATAACTTCTTATCAACTATTCAGGTTGGTATTACTTTTATCGGTCTTTTGCAAGGGGCCAGTCTCTCTGCTTCCCTAGGAGCAGTTATAGCGACCTGGTTTGGTAACGTAGCTTGGGCTAAAACAGCAGGTAGCGTGGTATCTTTGGTGGTCTTGACTTACATTTCTATCGTTTTTGGTGAGCTTTATCCTAAGCGTATTGCCATGAACCTAAAGGAAAATCTGGCCATCTACTCAGCACCTGTCATTATTGTAACTGGTAAGATTGTCAGTCCCTTTGTATGGATTCTTTCGGCATCAACCAACCTCTTGTCTCGTTTGACACCTATGACTTTTGATGATGCGGATGAGCCGATGACACGTGATGAGATTGAGTACATGTTGACCAAGAGTGAGGATACACTTGAAGCTGAAGAAATCGAAATGCTTCAAGGTATCTTTTCTCTTGATGAATTAATGGCGCGTGAAGTCATGGTTCCTCGTACAGATGCCTTCATGATAGATATTGAAGACGATACTCAGGAAAATATCCAAGCCATTCTAAAGCAAAGCTTCTCTCGTATCCCTGTCTACGAAGATAACAAGGATAAGATTATCGGTGTAATCCATACCAAAAACCTCCTTAAAGCGGCTTATGAGCTCGGTTTTGAGAATGTTAATCTTCGCCGTATCATGAATGAGCCCCTCTTTGTTCCAGAAACAATTTTCGTTGACGACCTCTTGGCAGCCTTTCGTAACACCAATAATCAAATGGCTATCTTACTTGATGAATATGGTGGTGTGGCTGGTCTGGTGACCTTCGAGGATCTTTTGGAAGAAATCGTCGGTGAAATTGATGACGAAACAGATAAAGCTAGTGTGGAAGTTCGTGAAATAGGAGAGAATACCTATATTGTTGAAGGATCTATGACTCTTAATGACTTCAATGAACACTTTGACACAGAGCTTGAAAGTGATGATGTTGATACTATCGCAGGCTATTATTTGACTGGTGTAGGAGCAATTCCCACTCAAGAAGTCAAGGAACATTACGAAGTTATCAACAAGGACAAACGTCTTGAATTTATTAACGATAAGGTTAAGGATGGTCGCGTAACCAAACTTAAGGTAATCATCACAGCTGCTCCAGAAGAAGCAGGAGAATAGAATTAACCAGCTTTAGATTAGAAAAGACTAGAGC
>DXLD01000192.1:0-2452 GCA_019414935.1 Streptococcus sp. | reverse complement strand
TTGTAGGGACCTATCTCTTATTCAACGCTGGTATTACAGTTTTCTTACAGTTGCTCAAGAAAAATAAGGGATATTACTACCAACCCAACAACCTCATCTCTGTTTCTAACCTTATCTTTCGTATGAAGAAAAATGCTGTCGGATTAGCAACCATTGCCATCCTTTCAACCATGGTTTTGGTTACTATGTCTGCAGCTACTAGTATCTACAACGGATCTGAGAATATGAAAAAACTCATGTATCCTCACGATTTTGATGTTAAGGGACAACATGTAGAAGTTGAGGATTTAGACAAGCTTTTAACTCAATACGCTAGCGAAAAGAACCTAACCATCAGCAATAAGGACGTCCTCAATTATGCA
This sequence comes from Streptococcus sp., assembly GCA_019414935.1. GTDB lineage: Bacteria > Bacillota > Bacilli > Lactobacillales > Streptococcaceae > Streptococcus. The sequence goes on along the minus strand of DXLD01000192.1, from coordinate 2,090 downwards.
AGTTTCGGTCTTTCGAGTCAAGAAGGGACCAAATTAACCATCTTTGAAAAAGGGCAAAACAATGTCATGCCTAAGACAGTCTTCCTGGTTTTTGATCAAAAAGATTATGAAAAAATGACTGGACAAAAGCTAAACCTTACTGGTAACGAAGTAGGACTTTGGGCTCGAAATGACCAACTTAAAGATCAGAAAGCATTTAGTCTGAACAATCAGAACTATACAATCAAGGAAGCAATCCAGCAGGATTTTATTGCCAATCATGTTTCCAATCCCTATGTACTATTGGTATCGGATTATAACTATCTTGTAGTTGCTGACCTTCAAAGCTTTTTAAAACAGTTCCAGGATTCTGCTATATACACTCAGCTCTACGGTGGTATGGATGTAACAGCTAGTCTAGAGGAGCAGTTAAAGCTATCTGATGATTTTGATGCTTATGTGAACAACTTTAGTCATAATCTCCAGAGAGAAGATGCTATGGTTTATGGTGGAGGCACTGCAAGTGACGCAATTGCCCAAATGAATGCTCTCTTTGGAGGAGTTCTCTTTATTGGTATTTTCCTCTCTATCATCTTTATGATTGGAACTGTACTCGTTATCTACTATAAACAAATCTCAGAAGGTTATGAAGATCGTGAACGCTTTGTCATCCTACAAAAAGTGGGCTTGGATCAAAAACAAATCAAACAAACCATTAACAAGCAAGTCTTGACTGTTTTCTTCCTCCCTGTAATCTTTGCTTTCCTACACTTGGCTTTTGCCTATCATATGTTAAGTTTGATTCTTAAGGTCATTGGGGTAGTAGATACAGCTATGATGTTAAGTGTAACACTTTCTATTTGTGGTATCTTTGCTTTAGTCTATGTCCTAATCTTTATGATAACTTCAAGAAGCTATCGCAAGATTATTCAAATGTAAAAATAAAGGATATAATGTAAAGTCAGAAAGTTATTTTGACGGAGGAATCTTAGATTATATTGGATACTCTATCTTAGTAGTCATAATTTGCGGGCTTACCTTGGGGATCGCAATACCTTGGGCGATTTGCATGATGTAAAATTGGAAAGCCAAACACACTCATGTTTAAACAAAAAACTGCATCTTCTTATATAGGAGATGCAGTTTTTTGTTCTTAGAAAAAGGTAACTGGAATTTTTCCGTTCGCTATCTTTTAAATTAATTGATTTCTTCAGAGAAAGACTGTAAAATTTTTGATATAATATGCAGGATGGACTGATGGATATTTAAAAGATAATGTTCAAAAGAATTACAAATGAGAATTAAAAATATGTAAGATTGGACAGAAGTCTCTCTACCATCATCCATGCAGAAACAAGATTATATAAAATAAAAGGAGTAACCAATGAACGGAAATTATTCAACACGGGAATACCGTGAGAAATTATACGATGACCTTCATGTTCGATTGAGAGATACAGCGATTTTGATGTGTGCAATTTTTATTGCCTCTATCGGTCTAAATATGAATTCAACAGCTGTTATTATTGGAGCCATGTTAATTTCACCTCTCATGACACCGATTGTTGGACTGGGGCTTGGTTTAGCTATTTTTGATACGCGTTTAATCAAGCAATCTCTAGAGGTTTTATTTACTCAAGTATTGGTCAGCTTGCTTGTCTCGGCTCTGTATTTCTGGATTTCTCCCTTATCTTATGAAAGTAGCGAATTGATTGCACGAACCTCCCCAACCATTTGGGATGTGCTCATTGCTATTGCTGGTGGGATAGCAGGTTTCATTGGTTCAAGGAAAAAAGAAGCAAACAATATCGTACCAGGAGTAGCCATCGCAACAGCTCTGATGCCACCTATCTGCACTGCAGGATATGGTTTAGCTAATGGAAATGTACGATTTTTATTTGGAGCTCTTTATCTTTTCTTGATCAACTGTGTCTTTATCATGCTAATCAACATTGTTGGAACAAGAATTATGATGAGAAAATCTCCCTTAAGTTCATTTAAAGAGCTAAACATTAAAATGAGAATTGGGTTGATATCCTTGATTGTATTATTGGTCCTTCCAGCCAGCTATTCAGCAGTCACTCTGACGATGGATCAAGCGCGAAAAGAAG
>DXLD01000191.1:0-2491 GCA_019414935.1 Streptococcus sp. | reverse complement strand
ACCTATATTTTTGGTGGTCAAAAGGGCTTGTCACCTTCACAAGTTAAAAAGGTTGACCAAAACATGGCTCAATTCTACCAAGGATTTGCTCCTGAGGTTCCAAAACTAGCTGGTTCAGGTGCTGGAGGGGGAATGGCAGCAGGAATGGTAGCCTTTGCAGGAGCAGAAATTAAGTCGGGGATTGATTTTGTACTGGATTGTGTCGATTTTGACCAGCGTGTAAAAACAGCTGATTTGGTTATTGTTGGGGAAGGACGTATGGATAATCAGTCCTTATCTGGTAAAGCACCAGTAGGTGTAGCTAAACGAACACCATCGGCTATCTCAGTTATCGCTATTTGTGGCAGTTTGAAGAATGACTTACCTGATTTTCCAGTAGGTGGCATTTCAGCCGCTTTTCCAATCATTGGTCAATTAGGTGACTTAGATCAAATTCTGTCTTCGGCTAAGGAAAATCTCTATCGAACAGGACTCAATATTGGAAACCTCATCAAGTTGAGTCAGTCATTGTGAAACAAGAAAAAGCTGACCAGGGGACCAGGGGCCAGCTCAGATGTTATTATTTTCCAAATAGCTTAGTAAAAAATCCCCTTTTTTCAACGATTTGCTCAGTTTGCTTGGGAGCAAGAATATCAGGATAGAGCTCTGAGAATAGTATCTTATCAAGGTTTTCGGCCTTATCACTATGCACAACAATACCATACGGTGAGTGTGCTTTTGCTTCATCCACAATAGTTGCAGAAATATTCAGTGTTTGAGCGCCCTTGATATAGGTGAACTGTATCTGATCAGCTAATTTTGGCGAAAGCTTGAGACTAAGATTAGGGTAAATGGCTAGCAAGTCTTTTAAAATCTTAGGAAAATGGTCAATTACGATTTTATTTTCAGCATTTTCCAATAGAACAGCTAGGACTACACGTTCTGCATAGGTACCAAAATACTGACGAAGTTCATCGGGATTCAGGCGTTTTTCGCCACTGGCGCATTGGAACACTTTATCTTCAAGTGAAGTCATAGGGAATCTCCTGTCTCTTTTCTATTTACCATTATACAATATTTTGAATTCCTTTTCATTTGCCTTATTTTTTCTGAGATTTTCAAAAATAATTGAAATATTAAAAAATAGATAATCGCAAGAAAATTCTGGTTTTAATTTGCTTAACCCTTGATATTATGGTAATATAAATGTGTAAAAAATTTTAACTCATAAGGAGAGTATTGTAATGTCAATTATTACTGATGTCTACGCACGTGAAGTCCTTGACTCACGCGGTAACCCAACACTTGAAGTAGAAGTTTACACTGAATCTGGTGCATTCGGTCGCGGTATGGTTCCTTCAGGAGCTTCAACTGGTGAACACGAAGCAGTAGAACTTCGTGATGGTGACAAAGCTCGTTACGGTGGTCTTGGTACTCAAAAAGCAGTTGATAACGTAAACAACGTTATTGCTGAACACATCATCGGATTCGACGTACGTGATCAACAAGGTATTGACCGCGCAATGATCGCTCTTGACGGTACTCCAAACAAAGGTAAACTTGGTGCCAACGCTATTCTTGGTGTGTCTATCGCTGTAGCACGCGCAGCTGCTGACTACCTTGAAGTTCCACTTTACAGCTACCTTGGCGGATTCAACACTAAAGTTCTTCCAACTCCAATGATGAACATCATCAACGGTGGTTCTCACTCAGATGCTCCAATCGCTTTCCAAGAATTCATGATCGTACCTGCTGGTGCACCTACATTCAAAGAAGCTCTTCGTTGGGGTGCTGAAATCTTCCACGCACTTAAGAAAATCCTTAAAGAACGTGGACTTGAAACAGCCGTAGGTGACGAAGGTGGTTTCGCACCTCGTTTCGACGGAACTGAAGATGGTGTTGAAACTATCATCAAAGCTATCGAAGCTGCTGGATATGTACCAGGTAAAGACGTATTTATCGGATTTGACTGTGCATCATCTGAATTCTACGATGCAGAACGTAAAGTTTACGACTACACTAAATTTGAAGGTGAAGGCGCTGCTGTTCGTACTGCTGCAGAACAAATCGACTACCTTGAAGAATTGGTTAACAAATACCCAATCATCACTATCGAAGATGGTATGGACGAAAACGACTGGGACGGTTGGAAAGCTCTTACTGAACGTCTTGGTGGTAAAGTTCAATTGGTTGGTGACGACTTCTTCGTAACTAACACTGCTTACCTTGAAAAAGGTATTGCAGAACACGCTGCTAACTCAATCCTTATCAAAGTTAACCAAATCGGTACTTTGACTGAAACTTTCGACGCTATCGAAATGGCGAAAGAAGCTGGATACACAGCAGTAGTATCACACCGTTCAGGTGAAACTGAAGATTCAACAATCGCTGATATTGCAGTTGCAACTAACGCTGGTCAAATTAAGACAGGTTCATTGTCACGTACTGACCGTATTGCTAAATACAACCAATTGCTTCGTATCGAAGACCAACTTGGTGAAGTTGCAGAATA
>DXLD01000190.1:0-2494 GCA_019414935.1 Streptococcus sp. | reverse complement strand
GTAAACGATTAGAAAATTTCATTTCAATACCCCCTATATAGTATAGTATAGTTTGATAATAAAAATATTATACACCTTTTTAGAGGAAATGTCAATAAACAAAATGGAAAATTTGGAAGTTTCAGTCTGATTTATGAAAAGAAAATCAGTTTTTATTATTTTGAAAATAAAAAGAGAAGATAAAATTTGTCTTCTCTACATGAAAATATTGTATGGAATCAAAGCAAAAGTAACTGGCTTTACACTATTTGTAAAGATGTAATTTGATTCAAAAAGAAAAGATAGATTTAAAATGTGGGACAAATGATGGGGTAAATCAGTTATAGACAAGCAAAAAAAGCCTTGATTTACAAGGCTTTTTCCTGTTGTATTTAGATGCCCCCTACAGGGATCGAACCTGTGACCCACGGATTAAGAGTCCGCTGCTCTGCCAGCTGAGCTAAGGAGGCAAAGAAAAAAGCTGTATTGGTGCCGAAACTTCACGGTTTGTATTGAACCCGCGCAATTAAGCAGGTGGGCAACTCGCTCTAACTGAAGCTGTTTCCGTGTGAGACGGCCTACATGCTGTTAGAAGACTTTTGTTTCCCTAATAATACAAAAAATAGTCGGTCAACACTTAAGTGTGAAGTCGTACACCACAGCGTTTCTATGTTTATATAATACCACTTTTTCAAAAAAAATCAAGAGGAAAGTGCAATTTTTTGAAAAGGATTTCAGATTTTTCGCAAACGGTCGATAGCTTCCTTTCTTTGAGCCAAAGCCCGTTCATATTTACCAGTATCTTCTGCTTGGAAATAGTGATGATTGCGGATTTTTTCTGGCAGATAGTCTTGCTTGACCCAATTTCCAGGATAGTTGTGTGGATAGAGATAGTCTTGGGCATTCCCTAGTTCCTTGCTTCCGCTGTAGTGTCCATCACGCAGGTGTCGCGGAATAGGCAAGTGCCCTGATGTTTTGAGGTCAGCAAGTGCCTTATCCATAGCTACATAGGCTGAGTTGGATTTTGGAGAAAGGGCCAAATCAATGACGACATTGGCAATGAGAATGCGGGCTTCTGGGAACCCAATCTTTTGGGCAGCATCCAGAGCAGTCACGGTATGAATCTGGGCTTCAGGGTTGGCCAAACCGATATCTTCATAGGCGATAACGGTCAAGCGACGAGCGAGACTTGGCAGATCCCCAGCCTCAATCAAGCGGGCAGCATAGTGAAGACTGGCATCAACATCTGAGCCACGGATAGACTTTTGCAGGGCAGATAGAACATCATAGTGACCGTCTCCATCCTTGTCCATAGTGATGTAGCTTCTCTGAAGACTATTTTCCATGATGTCTAGAGTGATATGGCGGATGCCCTCGTCATTCTCAGGGGTAGAAAGAACAGCCAAGTCCAGCGAGTTGAAGGCAGAACGCAGGTCTCCGTTTGTAGAGGTTGCGATGAAATCTAGCGCATCCTCATCTAGTTCTACTGGAAAATCAAAACCACGCTCAGGATTACTTAGAGCTATCTGAAGGGCCTCTTTGACGTCTTGGTTAGACAGAGGTTCCAACTCAAAAATTTGAACACGACTGCGAATGGCAGGAGTGACAGAGAAGAAAGGATTTTCAGTTGTAGCGCCAATCATGATGACCAGTCCACTTTCCAAGAGAGGCAAGAGGAAGTCTTGCTTGGTTTTATCTAGTCTATGAATCTCGTCAAGGAGTAGTACAAGTCCACCTGAAAATTTAGCCTCTTCCGCAATTTCTTGCAGTCGCTTTTTACTATCAACTGTCGCATTGAAAGTTCGAAAGGCATACTTAGTAGTCCCAGCGATGGCTGAAGCAATACTGGTCTTGCCGATTCCAGGAGGTCCATATAGAATCATGGAGGACAGGCGGTTGGCTTCCACCATGCGACGGATGATTTTTCCTTGTCCGACCAGATGTTCCTGACCGATGACCTGATCGATGGTTTTAGGGCGCATGCGAAGTGCGAGATTGTCTGGCATAGCAGTCCTTTCTAACGTGGATTTTCTGATGTATATGTGGTAAGATGGTAGTATCTATTTTAGCATATTTCCGAGCAATCGGGGCGATTAAAGAGTCGCATAGAAAGAGGACAAAATGGCAACATACGGATTTTTAGATGTTTTAGAGGAAGAGTTGGAGAAGAATTTTCCCTTTGACTTTGAGATTAGTTGGGACAAGCGTAACCACGCGGTTGAAGTGAGTTTTCTATTGGAAGCGCAAAACGCTGCAGGTGTGGAGATGGTAGATGAAGACGGAGAGGTTTCGTCAGATGACATTCTCTTTGAGGAAGCAGTGCTTTTTTACAATCCTGCCAAATCAACAGTCAATGAGGAAGACTATTTGACGGTTATTCCTTACCTACCTAAAAAAGGTTTTTCTCGTGAATTTTTAGCTTATTTTGCTCTATTCCTTAAAGACACTGCCGAGGTTGGACTAGATGCCCTCATGGACTTTTTGGAAGACCCAGAAGCAGAAGAATTTGTCATGG
>DXLD01000019.1:0-15535 GCA_019414935.1 Streptococcus sp. | reverse complement strand
TCACTATTCTTTGAAAATCAAAATTTCTCGAACAGCAACTATTATACCTTAAAATCAGCATTTTGACAAATTTAGAAAAAACCGATATCAATCTATCGGCTTTTCTACATCTACATTCTTTTTTTAGCTTCTGCTTTGATTTTTTCAACTACTTCTTGAATGTTCAAGCCAGTTGTATCAAGGTAGACAGCATCCTCTGCTTGTTTGAGAGGCGAAGTCTCACGATGACTATCCTTGTAGTCACGCGCAGCAATTTCCTCTTTTAGGGTTTCAAGGTCTGTTTCAATTCCCTTGGCAATATTTTCCTTGTAACGGCGCTCTGCTCTCTCATCAACAGAAGCTACTAGGAAAATTTTTAATTCTGCTTGTGGCAATACAACAGTCCCAATATCGCGACCATCCATGACAATCCCACCTTGCTGGGCAATCTCTTGTTGGAGAGAAACTAGTTTCTCACGAACTTCAGGAATTGCCGCAATAGCAGAAACGTGATTGGTCACTTCATTTTCACGGATAGGATGGGTAATATCCACATCTCCTACAAAGACAAGCTGTTCTCCAGTTTCTGAGCGCCCAAAGCTGATTGGATGCTGGTCCAATAAGTCTAAGAGTTCTTCAACTTGTTCAACTCCTAATTGGTTCTTGAGAGCCATATAGGTCGCTGCACGATACATGGCACCTGTATCGAGGTAAGTATAACCAAAATCCTTGGCAATAATCTTTGCGACCGTACTCTTGCCACTTGAAGCTGGACCATCGATAGCAATTTGAATCGTCTTCATTTATGACTCCTATCTAGTCTTAATCACATCTCCAGGATTTGCAAACCAAGATCCTGTAGCCATATGCCCAGGATTCAAAGCCTCTAACTGAGCAATCGAGATTCCTGCACGAGCGGCAATGGCTGCTTCTCCTTCTCCAGCCATAACTTTTGTAGTCCCTTCTGGATCATTTGGATGTTCTGAGCTACTAGATGACTCTTCTACCTTCTCCTCTGAACTAGAAGATGCCTGCTCTGAACTACTACTAGAAGTAGAAGAAACTTGCTCTACTTTTGTATCTGAATCGTGAAAATCTTTCAAGGCTGCTGTGCGATTACTCCCACCCGATGAAAGATAGATAAGAACAATAATCATCACAACTACAATCACAAAGAAAATACTTGCTAAAATAGTCAAGATACGATTAGCCAGCACTCCTCCACCTTGTTCTCTCTTACGACGTTCTGATCTTGTTTCTTCTTGATTCTCATAAATATCTTCTTGCCACGGTTCTTTTGCCATACCTTACTCCTTGTTTTTTTTTACTTTTCTTATTACAATATAAATATGAAAATCACACTTATACCTGAACGTTGCATTGCCTGTGGGCTTTGCCAAACTTATTCTGAATTATTTGATTACCACGATAATGGAATCGTGCGTTTTTACGATGACCCTGACCAACTAGAAAAAGAAATCTCTCCTAGTCAGGACGTCATAGAAGCTGTTAGAAACTGTCCGACACGTGCCTTGATTAAAGATTAACTCTAATATCGACAAGAACGTTCCACTCCTTCTAGTTTAGCATATTTCCATGCAAAATTATAGTCTTTTCTCTTTATTTTTTTCTGTAAAATCAGGAAGGTCACTTTTTTCTTTGACGAGATAAAGTGGTCTTTTTTTAGTCTCTAGATAAATCTTACTGATATACTTGCCGAGAATCCCAATGGTCAAGAGTTGAATCCCACCAAGGAAGAGAATAACAGCCATCAGAGAGGTCCAACCTGATGTCGGATTGCCCAAAATGAGGGTCCGAACCACAACAAAAAAGGTCATAAGAAGAGAAATAAAACAAGATAGGAGACCTGCCACAAAGGCGATAATCAAGGGAAAATCTGAAAAATTAACAATCCCTTCAATGGAGTAGAAAAAGAGTTGCCTAAAACTCCAACTGGTATTGCCAGCCTGCCTTTCGACATTTGGATAGTCCAGATAGTGGATTTTAAAGCCGACCCAGGCAAAGAGTCCCTTCGAAAAGCGATTGGACTCAGTCAAGCTTAAAATGGCATCCACTACAGATTTTCTCATCATGCGAAAATCACGGACACCTGAGGGCAAGGCTACTGGGCTAATTTTTTGCATAAGGCGGTAAAAGAGATCAGCACATAAACTACGAAAGAAGGGTTCTCCCTCCCGACTAGTTCTGCGTGTACCAACACAGTCCAAGTCTGCATTCTGGTCTAGTAAATTTTTCATCTCAAGCAACATACTCGGAGGATCCTGGAGGTCTGCATCCATCACCACCACTAAATCTCCTGTCGCATATTGTAAGCCTGCATAGAGAGCTGCTTCTTTGCCAAAATTTCGAGAGAAAGAAATATAATGAACTGCCGGATTTTGCTCCCGATAGGACTTTAAGAGTTCCAAAGTCCCATCACTTGATCCATCGTCGACAAAGACATACTCAATTTCTGTTTCCAAATCTGGAAGTAAAGCTTCCAAAGCCTGATAAAAAAGAGGAAGTACTTCCTCTTCGTTTAAACAGGGGACAATGATTGACATCACCATCTTAGTCTTCAAATCCATTTGGATGCTTGCTTTGCCAACGCCATGCGTCTTCACACATTTGGGTGATGCCTAATTCTGCTTCCCAGCCGAGTTCTGCTTTGGCTTTTGCAGGATCTGAATAGCAGGCTGCGATATCCCCTGGGCGACGGTCTACGATACGGTAAGGAATTGGACGTCCCACCGCTTTTTCCATGTTTTGGATAATTTCAAGAACTGAGTAGCCTTTACCTGTTCCAAGGTTATAAACGTTTAGGCCTGAACCTTTTTGGATTTTTTTCAGAGCTGCGACGTGACCTTTAGCCAAATCGACAACGTGGATATAGTCACGAACACCAGTTCCGTCTTCCGTATCGTAATCGTCTCCAAACACTTGCACTTGCTCTAATTTTCCAACGGCTACTTGAGTCACATATGGCAAGAGATTGTTTGGAATACCGTTTGGATTTTCTCCCAAATCTCCGCTCTCATGAGCTCCGATTGGGTTGAAATAACGAAGTAAGACCACATTCCATTCTGAGTCCGCCTTATAGATATCGGTCAAAATTTCCTCTAGCATAAGCTTAGTACGGCCGTATGGATTGGTCACTGAAAGTGGGAAATCTTCCAAAATTGGCACTGTATGAGGATCTCCGTAAACTGTCGCAGAAGAACTGAAAATAATGTTTTTACAGTTGTTTTCTTCCATGACCTTCAAAAGACTAACAGTTCCAGCGATATTGTTGTCATAGTAGGCAAGAGGAATACGGGTAGATTCACCGACAGCCTTCAAGCCAGCAAAGTGAATGACACCAGTTGGTTCTTCTTGTTTGAAAATGTCACGAAGAGTATCTGTATCACGGATATCTGCCTCATAGAAAGGCACTTCAACTCCTGTAATTTTCTCAACAACTTCTAAACTTTTTCTGTTACTATTCACAAGGTTATCCACCACAACAACCTGATGACCTGCTTGGATTAACTCAATAACAGTGTGGGTTCCGATAAAACCTGCTCCACCCGTTACCAAAATCTTTTCTTGCATCTTTTTTCCTCGATTCTCGGATTATTTTTTCTTATTTTACCATTTTTGATAGGGAATGTCATTTGCCATCCTAGAGGGGAGGATAAAATTTCAGTAAAATGCTTATACTCTTTGAAAATCTCTTCAAACCACGTCAACGTCGCCTTGCCATATATATGTTACTGACTTCGTCAGTTCGATCCACAACCTCAAAACAGTGTTTTGAGCTGACTTCATCAGTTCTATCCACAACCTCAAAGCAGTGCTTTGACCAGCCTGCGGCTAGTTTCCTAGTTTGTTCTTTGATTTCCATTGAGTATTACTCGCTTTTTACTCGTTTGACATAGTTTTCAATTGGATAGTTTAGAGGGTCCAAGGTCAACTCCTTGTCTTGGATCAGTTGAGCTAGATGGTAACCAATGATAGGACCAGTTGTGAGGCCTGATGAACCTAGTCCACTAGCAGCATAGACACCTGCCAATTCTGGTACCTGCCCAAAGAAAGGAGAGAAATCACTGGTATAGGCACGGATTCCCACACGCTCAGCTCTTGAAGTCGCTCTAGCTAAAACTGGATAGTGAGGCAAGGCTGCCTCCTCCATTTGTTGAAGTAAGGTTTCATCTACCGTCAAATCAAATCCCATGTCATTTTCATGAGTAGCGCCTAGGGATAATTTCCCACCTGCAAAAGGAATCAAATCCCACTCCCCTTCAGGCATAACAACAGGGTATGATTCCATGTCTTGGGCAAGCCAATAATCTCGGAGTTGTCCTTTTTGGGGACGAACATCCACAGCATAACCCAAGGGTTCTAACATATCCCCCAACCAAGCTCCCGTCGCCAAAATAACCTGATCAAACACCTCTTCGCCAATCTGGTAACCTGATGCTAACGGTGTCAGGGTCACTTTTTCTTTGACCAGCTTGACTTGACTGGCTTCTAGCAAACGAGTCACTAAAAGTCGGCCATCCACTCTCGCTCCACCAGAAGCATAGAGCAAGCGATCAAATCCCTGCAAGCCAGAGAATAATTCATTAGCTGATGCTGAGTCCAGAATGGCTAATTGCCCTATCAAAGGAGATTCTTCTCTACGCTGGAGGGCTAGTTGATAGAGTTCTTCCAACTTAGTTTCATCCTTTTTCAGGAGAAAGACTCCCGAACGCTGGTAAAAGTCGATTTCTTGTCCTGACTTCTCTAAATCAGCTAATAAATCCACATAAAAGTCAGCCCCCAAGCGCGCCATTTTGTACCAGGCCTTATTGCGACGTTTGGAAAACCAGGGGCTGATAATTCCTGCTGCGGCCTTAGTAGCCTGACCCTGTCCATGGTCAAAGACGGTTACTTCTAGGTCACTTTCTTTAGAGAGGTAGTAGGCAGCTGTTGCACCTACAATCCCTGCTCCAATAATGGCAACTTTTTTCATTGTCTTCACCTTCTAACTAGATATGGTGGAAAGGATTGGTCGATGCTTGACTAGGTAAGATATCAATAGTCCAGCCTTTTTCCTCTTTCCATTGATTAAGAAGCTCTGCAATTTTTTCTACAAAAAGCACTTCGATATAGTGACCTGAGTCCAAGGCTAGCAAGCCATCAGACAGCATATCCTGAGCAGTGTGGTAGTAAATATCACCAGTGATATAAACTTCTGCCCCCTTTGCCAAAGCATCCTTATAGAAAGACTGCCCGCTACCACCACAGATGGCCACTCTTGAAATAGGCTTCTGTAAATCAGTCTCTTGATAATGCACCAATCGAAGGCTATCTAAACCAAAGACTTGCTTGACATGCTGGGCCAATTCCCCAAATGTCTGAGGCTGAACATTCCCAATACGTCCAATTCCACGTTCAGGACCTGTTTCCTGCAGATAAGTTGTCTCCTCGATTCCTAGCATCTGACAGAACCAGTCATTGAGACCATTTTCAACGATGTCAATATTGGTATGGCTGACATAAACTGCGATGTCATGCTTTATCAGATCAATGTAAATCTGATTTTGCGGACGACTAGATACCAAGTCCTTGATAGGACGGAAAATCGGCGCGTGCTTGACGATAATCAAATCCGCACCCTTTTCAATAGCTTCAGCCACCGTTTCTTCACGAATATCGAGAGCCACCATGACCCTTTGAATATCCTTGTCTAAAGTGCCGATTTGCAGACCACGACTGTCTCCCTCCATGGAAAATTCCTGAGGGCAAAAGGCTTCATACGCGTTAATCACTTCACTTGCTAGCATGGAGAACCTCCTTGATGCCTTGAATTTTATCTACTAGAACTTGACGTTCTTCCAGATTTTTTTCTGGAATTTGTCCGAGGGCAAACTCTAGCTTAACAGCTTCTTTTTGCCATTTTTGGACAAAGACTGGACTGATCTCTTTGGACAAGAAAGGTCCAAAGCGAACATCACTGGCTGATAGCTTCATTTGTCCTGCTTTCACCACCAAAATCTCGTAAAACTTGCCAGCCTCTTCTAAGATGCTTTCAGCTACAATCTGAAATTCGTTCTCTTGTAGCCAGATACGCAAGTCGTCTTCACGATTATTGGGCTGAAGGATCAATCGTTCTACATTAGCTAACTTGTCCAAGCCTTCTTCTAAAATCCTAGCAATCAAACGACCACCCATGCCAGCAATGGTAATGACAGACACTTGGTCTGACTCTTCAAAAGCTGCCAAGCCATTGGCTAAACGGACTTGGATTTTCTCCTTTAACCCGTGACTTTCAACATTTTTAACCGCGGACTGGTAGGGACCTTCTACAACCTCACCTGCAATGGCACTTTTGATTTGTCCTCTTTCGACCAACTCGATAGGCAGATAAGCATGGTCACTCCCCACATCTAGTAAAATGGCTCCCTGTGGCACAAAGGAAGCCACTAATTCTAATCTCTTTGAAATCATCTTCTCTCACTTTCCAAACTCTATTACCTCTTATTATACCACATTTCAGCTGGCAATCTTGTACCTAAAAAGACCGCAATCCACAGATTGCAGCCTTTCTTTATTTTCTAGCTTGGTAGCGACTGGTCAAAATGAAAATCACGGTAAAGACCAACATTATGACACCATAAACAGGTAATGTTTGTCCTGTTAAGGTTGAAATTTCAAGTAGTTTTTGAATTCTTGGGAAGAGAGCTGTAGCTAGGAAGCCTCCTACTGACCAAACAATCAAGAGGACACGCCATAGGGTAAATGGCATGCAGGCTCTAAATACGGATAAGAAACCAATTGACCCCAAGAGATAATAGAGTAGAGTTGAGATTTCTAACTCAGACCAACCTTGGCTACTTCCAAATATTTTCACAAAAAGAACGCTGAACACAACCATGAGAGCACTTGGTAGAGCACGAAGCATGGATCTTCTGAGGAAGTTTGGCTCAACAGGTTTGATATTTCGCTCAAAAGTCAGAACGAATGGTGGGAAACCTTCCACGAACTGGTCAATCATGGTAATCTGGATCGGAATGAAAGGGAAGATCAAGATCCACTCAGATCGTCCCAGAAGAGCACTGGCGATACAGATAACTGCGAGCAAGAAAGAATAGATGGTCTTTATCAAGAAAATCGGGGCGATATGGGCAATGTTATTGACCACGCGACGACCTTCAAAGAGAATCTCAGGAACATCATTAAAGTCTGAGTTCAAGAGAACCAGATTGGCAATCTGACGCGTCGCCGGATCCCCTTCCGCCATCACGATAGAACAATCCGCCTCACGAAGGGCGAGAATATCATTGACTCCGTCTCCTGTCATAGCTGTTGTATGCCCCGCTTTTTTCAGTGTTTGGATAATGAGTTTCTTTTGATGAGGAGAAACACGTCCGAAAATAGCTGTCTCCTCAGCCATAGTAATCAATTCCTCATCCGTGATTTTCGAGCAATCTACATAGCTATGATAGTCCGCAAAACCAGCCTTCTGGGCAATACTGGACACCGTAACTGGATTGTCACCAGAGATGATCTTGAGACCCACTTCCTGAGAACGGAGATAGTCCAACGTCTCTGCTGCTCCCTCTCGAATCGGATCCAAGATTTCCAGCAGGGCCAGAGCCTGAATATCAGATGGTTTCTGTGGCTTGTGATGGTCTAATTTCTCCTGACTGAGTGCCAAGACCAAGACACGTGATCCTCTCTCTAGAGCCTCTCTGGCTTCTGGGACCTCAGAAGCCAGCAACATCTCAGGCGCCCCTAAAAAAACTGTCCCCAAACCTTCTAACTCTATGGCTCCCCACTTGCGGTCGCTAGAGAAGGGAAGATTGGAAAGCATAGGATAGGCTACCTGACCTTGGAAACGCTGGCGAATAGCTTGAGCTGTTGGATTCTTATCCTCACTATGGGCCATATAGCTTGTCAGGATGCTAGCAATAGCCTCGTCACCATAAGTTTCCGTCAACGGAAGAACAGCCTCTACCTGCATCTTTCCTTGGGTGATGGTGCCCGTCTTGTCCAAACAGAGCATATCCACACGCGCCAAGGTTTCAACAGAGTACATCTCCTGCACCAAAACCTTTTTCAAACCTAGCTTGATAACTGCAGTCAAGAGCGAAGTAATGGTCAAAAGGGCAATTCCCTTAGGTAACATCCCCAAAAGGGCTGTAGACGAGTTTACAACGGACGACTTGAGAGGCAAGCCTTTTAACATCAAGGCTTCTAGCAAGAGAGCCAGACCAAAAGGAATGATAATCTTTCCAGTAAAACCTGCTAACTTGTCCAGCGATTTCATGATACGAGAGTTGATTGGTTTAACGGTCTTGGCTTCCAGCATGAGTTTGGCAGCATAGTTATCAGCCCCAACATGGTGAACTTGAGCCAAAACTGCCCCACTAGCCAAGAAACTTCCTGACAAGAGCAAGGCATCCACTTCCTTTTGCACCAAATCACTTTCTCCCGTTAGCATGGCTTCATTAACCTCCGTAAAGCCTTCCAAAACCAAGGCATCACTAGGAATCTGCTCTCCTGCAGACAAACGAATGACATCTCCTAACACCAATTCTTCAGGATTCAGAGCTACTTCTTGGCCATCACGAATGGTTTTAACCTTTTCCTTGGTCATGAGATTGAGCTTGTCCACCATGTGTTTAGCCCGCAGCTCAGTCACAATTCCAGAAAAAGCGTTAAAGCAGATAACAGCAAAGAAGACCAGATTGCTCCAAGCATGCACAAAGGCAAGTGCCAAAGCAATGGCAAAGTTTAAAGCGTTAAAAAGGGTAAAGACATTTCGTTTAACGATTTGCCAAGTGCTGGTACTAGCCGAAGCGGTAAAATCATTAACCAAGCCCTTAGCCTGTCTTTCCATGACTTCTCTTTGGGTTAATCCCATAATTTTATTTTTATCCATAAATTCTATCATATCATTTTTTTTAACAGAATTCTAATCTCACCCCAAATCTGCACCTAGTCAAGGGAAAAGTTTGCCAGCCCTCCTTTGATAAGGTATAATAATAACAAGAAAACAATCGAAGGAGATCGCATGTTTTATACTTATTTACGCGGATTGGTTGTATTGCTCCTATGGTCCATCAATGGCAATGCCCACTATCATAATACTGATAAAATTCCTAATCAAGATGAAAATTATATTCTGGTTGCACCTCACCGCACCTGGTGGGATCCTGTTTACATGGCCTTTGCGACCAAGCCAAAACAATTTATCTTTATGGCCAAAAAAGAACTCTTTACCAACCGTATCTTTGGCTGGTGGATTCGTATGTGTGGTGCCTTTCCTATCGACCGTGAAAATCCTAGCGCCTCAGCCATCAAATATCCTATCAATGTTCTCAAAAAAAGTGACCGCTCTCTCATCATGTTTCCAAGTGGAAGCCGACACTCAAACGATGTCAAGGGTGGCGTAGCTCTGATTGCCAAAATGGCCAAGGTCCGTATTATGCCGGTTACCTACACAGGTCCCATGACTTTGAAGGGCTTGATTAGTCGTGAACGTGTCGATATGAACTTTGGAAATCCAATTGATATCTCAGATATCAAAAAAATGAATGACGAAGGCATTGAAACAGTCGCCAATCGTATCCAAACAGAATTTCAACGTCTGGACCAAGAAACGAAACAATGGCACAATAATAAAAAACCAAACCCACTCTGGTGGCTTATCCGCATCCCTGCCCTCATCCTTGCCATTATCCTCGCTATCCTAACCATCATCTTTAGCTTTATCGCAAGCTTTATCTGGAATCCAGATAAGAAAAGAGAAAAACTTGCTTAAATAAATACAACAATCCCTTGGCAAAAGCCAAGGGATAAATTTTTTATTCGATTTTCCATTTTTGGGCCAACCAGCTGGAAAAGGCTAAAAATCGTTCAGCTACTTGTTCATGGTGTCCATAAGGGTCAAAGACAAACTGGCCGTTCGGATAGCGTTTCTGAAGACTGGTATGGATCTGCTCAGCATAGACTGGTGCTTGAGCCAAGCGATTAGTGTGGTGTTCTCCTTCTGTTTGACCATTCTGTAAATACAGCAAACAGTCCAAATTTTTCACATTTTCTTCCTTGCAGTAGGTCACAAAATCAGGATACCAAAAGGAACCGCAGATCGAAAAGACACAGGAAACCTTGTCAAAGCCGAAAAGACTGTACGTTGCCGCCAAGCCACCTAGTGAATAACCTCCGTAGGCGAGGCGTGCTTCATCCAGTCGATAAAGCAACTGCAACTTGTCCAAAAGACATCCAAATAAATGATCATGATAGACGTTGGCCTGACCTCCAAAATCTGGAGCCCCTTCTCTCAGAGCCGATGCCTTCCAGGGAGTGTAGTCGTCTAAGCGATTTTTAGAGGTCAAGCCCACTAAAATCACAGATTCGGAAAGGGAGGATAGAAAATCCAAGTTTCCATCATTCAATAAAATAGCCGGATAGGTTTGATTGGGGTCGTAGTTAGAAGGAAGGCTGATTTTGACTTGAATTCCTTCCCAATCAAACTCATTATTTATTGATAAAGTCATTGATTTTCTCAAGGGAATCAATCACTGCTGGACCATAGTCCATCAATTCATCGTAAGAGATGGTCATGATTTTTTGATTCTTAATAGCAGCAACGCTTTCCAAAACAGCATTTGCCTTCATCAACTCTACTGCTTTTTCATCCAATTTTTTATTGCGATCGCTGGTTACATAGATAATCAATTCAGGAGCCATTGACACGAGATTTTCCAAGGTCAAGCCTGATGTCCCCGTAGCAACGTTTGTATAACCAAGTTGATTCAGCAAACTTTCTTGCAAAGCAGACTTGTAGGCACCGAAGGTTTCATCATTATAAGCAACCATAATCAAAGCCTTTTTCTTTTCACCTTGACTTGCTGGATTTGCTTTCTTAACAGCGTCAATTTTAGTTTGTAATTGGGCTGCGTATTCATTGGCCTTGTCCTGAACATTGAAAATCATTCCAAGATTTTTGACATCTTCTACGATATTCCCCAAATCTTGCTGAATCGTTGATAGAGAAGCTTTTTGAGTATAAACTGGGATTTTGTTTTCATTCCAAGTGCTAACTGTCCCCAAGGATTTTTCAGAAAACATCATGTTTCGACCCATCACAGCGTCTGGCTCATAAGAAAGGACTGTCTCTTGTGAGACTGTTTTTTTATCCCCAATTTGAGGAATAGTCGCAATCGCGTCCTTGTATTTGTCCGTCACAGCATTGTCTGGATTGAGCATGCCAACAATTTTATCCTTCAAGCCTAACTCCAATAAGATTTCAGTGGTTGAAAGATTGTTTGTAATAACTTTTTCAGGTGCCTTGTCAAAAACTTGTTCGACTTCATTCCCTTTCGCGTCATGGGTTTTGACCGTTAGTGGATAAGTCGTCTCTGTGCTCGCCTTTTGACTTGTTTCTGTGCTAGACTGTGTGGTAGCTTTTTCTGTAGTAGTATTGCCACAAGCTACCAAAGTTAAGGTAGCTACTGTTACCAGTAAAATGCTTAGTGTTTTTTTCATCTTATTTTCCTTTTCATTCTTATAAATAGTGAATCATAGCTTGCTGATCCTCGGTCCAAGTCACCTGACTTTGAACTCCATATACAGTTTGCAATGACTCAGGGGTGATGGTCTCCTTTGGAGTCCCTTGATAAAGGATTTCCCCCTCTTTCATCAGATAGAGATAATCCGAATAGCGACAAGCAAGTTGAATATCATGCAGGACAGCTAGAACATTGACCTTGAGATTCTTCACAATGGCCAACAAGTCTAGCTGATACTTGATATCCAGGTGATTGGTTGGTTCGTCTAGGAGCAAGAGAGTCGGTTCTTGCGCCAAGGCACGGGCTAATAAGACTCGTTGTTTCTCTCCCCCTGACAGAGACGAATAGAGACGAGTTTTCTTCTCAAGCATATCCACCTTGACGAGGGCATCTTGAACGAGCGCATAATCCCTTTCCCTTTCCTTCTGTAAAAAAGAGAGGTGGGGAGTTCTTCCCAGCAAGACGATTTCTTCAACTGTACAATCAAACTGCAGTTGGTTAAACTGGGTCACAACTGCCATTTGCTTGGCTGTTTCTTTGAGCGTCCATTGTTCCAGAGACTTTCCATCTAGGCTTATCAAGCCTTTGTCCGCCTTTTCCTGACGATAGAGGAGTTTAAGTAGACTGGTTTTTCCGCTTCCATTTGGTCCTAGTATCGTGTGAAATTGATGCCCCTCAACCTTAAGAGAGACTCCTTTGAGGATTTTTTTCTCTCCTAGTCCAAAATGGATATCCTGACAAATCAAGTCCATATCAGACCCTCACCTCCCTTCGCCTACCTCCAACAATATAGATAAAGAAGGGAGCACCTACTAAGGCTGTGAAAATACCAATAGGAAGCTCTGCGTTTGGAATGATGATACGAGAGAGTACGTCTGCCCAAATGACAAAGAGGGCACCCAGCAAGGTTGCAACAGGAAAAAGCCTCTTGTAACTCGTTCCTACTAACCCTCGAGCTAAATGTGGAGTAATCAGACCGACAAATCCAATAATCCCACAGGTTGCCACTAATACTGCTGTCAGCACAGCCACCATGGTCACATAAAGATACCAATAAAAGCGTAAGGGAATCCCCAAAGTTAAAGCAGCCTCATCTCCCATCATCATCGCATTGAAAACACGATACTGAGTAGAGAAAAATAGAAAGGCTATTCCTACTACTATAGTTGGCAGGACCAAGTCTGCCCAGGAAGTCCCAGCGAGCGAACCCATGGTCCAAAACTTAATGGTCATCACACTATCCGCATTAGCGCCAACTGAGATAATAAAGTTTGAAAAAGCCAGAAAGAGAGCGTTGACCACCGTTCCCGATAAGATTAGACTAGAAGTCGTCATCCTTCCCTGCATAGAGGCAATGATGAGGACAGCAATTGTTGCCAAGATAGCTCCAAGAAAAGCTCCAAGGCTAATCATCACTTTTAAACCAAGAATGATGCTCAAGGTTGCCCCTAGAGTTGCACCAGCAGAGATGCCTAAGACATAAGGCTCTGCGATGGGATTGTTCACTGTAGACTGCATCACGCTACCACACATAGAAAGGCCTGCTCCTACTATCAGACCTAACAATACTCGGGGGAATCTCATGTTCCATACAATGGCAAGAGTAGACTTGGAAACCTCTCCTATCTCAAGAGGAAATCCTAACCTACTCAAAATAATCCGATAGGTATCTCCTAGATCAATCGCAACAGATCCCATTGAAACTGCTAGAAAGAGAGAAATCCCTAAAATACCTAGCAAAATAACTAAAAGTAACACAAATTGCTGGTCTTGTCGGCTTCCAGAAAATTTGGAAAGCATGCAAACCTCCTTTGATAGAATCTTAAAAATTTAGAAAATTCTCATGAAAAGTATACCATATTTTCAACAATGGAACAAGATGAGAAAAATAAATATAGTTGGTCATACAGTGCTAATAATCGTAACCGAAGATTATACTTGAGTATATCGAGGTAAAGTGACAACATAAAAAGCCCTCTAAAATTAGAGAGCTGATTTGAGATTGGGATAAAATCCTAGTGAAAAAAATCTACACGATCAGAAAAGTCTCTATCGTGCCATTTTCATACATGATGTATAGTCCAAGTACAATGAATACTAAGGGCACAATGATTCGCTCGTATTTTTCAATTGTCTCGAATATTAACGGAATAGAGGATAACACCCGACTAATCTCGCATAAGATAATTATGCCGATTACAAACACAAGCAACGCCACGAGGGTCTGTGACCAATCTAACGAAGCAAAATAAGGTATATAGATACCTAAATTATCTCCGCCAGACGCAATTGTTAGCAATGTAACTGTCCAAAACAGTTGATTTGCCTTGCTTTGTTCAAATCTTTCAATAATTTCTTCCTCTTCTTCCTCACCTTCTCCAACAATTGCAAAGCGAATCCCTAAATAGATAGGGATTAAACCAAGCAATCCAACCATCCATTCTTCAGGCACGAAATTAACGACATAAGCAGCAACTAAACTCGCCCCTACAAGTAAGCCTGTGCCTAGATATTGCCCCGCATAAATATGCCATTTTTGTTTATTCTGTGATAGCTGTGCAAATAAAATAAATAAAATAATTAAATAATCGATACTGGTGGAAATATAAACACCAATAGCAGATATAATTGTCTGTCCCATAAAAAACCTCCTGTATTGGTCAGTAATAAATCAGCAGATTTTAGGAGAGCACAGACACATTAATTTAGCTATCGCTAGTGGGTAATGTCGAACATAGGAAAGCATTTTACTCCTCCTCAAAACGTAGTTACAAAGTAATTTCTAACTGGAATTCAGTGACTACTTCCATGTAGAGTATAACATATTATACTTTACTTCGTAAAGTGTGGGCTCTCCGAGGGGGCTTGCAGACAGCTACTCGGCTTTTCAATCCGAGTAGCTACGCACCTTTATGGTGTAATTAGCTGATACCATTTGAGGTTTTTGTAGTCTCCAAAATTGTGACCGATAAAACTCAATAAAAAAGCCCTCTGAAGTCCGAGAGCTGATTTGAGCCCGGGCTAAAATCCATACAAAAAAGCTACCCATTTTAGAGTAGCTTCATTATCAAGATATGCTCAATTGAACACGGCCTAAGCACTTGGCAAAAAAGATAAAATTTCCTAAAAACTAAAGTTTCTTCGTCAATTTTCCTATTTTTGCTTTGTGCTTTTGACGGCCTTTGTATCTTGAATTAACGACGAAGTCCAAGAGAGTTGATCAACTCACGGTAACGGTTAACGTCGTTTTTACGCAAGTATGCAAGCAAGTTACGACGGCGACCGATTTTCTTCATCAAACCACGGTAAGTAGCGTGGTCTTTTTTGTGTTGTTTGATGTGTTCGTTAAGGTGGTTGATTTCCCAAGTAAGGACAGCAACTTGAACCTCTACTGAACCTGTATCACCTTCGTGACGTGCATATTGTGCAATGATTTCATTTTTTTTCTCTTTTGAGATTGCCATGATATTTCTCCTTTTTATTTGGCTTCATCCGAGTGACAGGTTGGCATGCCTGTAACCAAGAAGAAGTTATTTGTCTTTACGACAATCCCTATTCTACCAATAACTAACTTCTTTGTCAACAGATTTACTTTCTTGTTTTAAACATGCTATAACAATCATAGCAAGAAATCCAAGTTGTCTGTTTTTTAAAACGAGGTGATTATCATGCGTAGATTCTATTCCCATCTCCCCTACTATCTGGTCATATTTTTCTTTTATTGGCCACTTTATGAGTTGGTCTTGCTAGTTGTTTCTGACCCCCTTACACTCAAGGGACTCTGTATAAACAATCTTCTCTTCTTTACACCTCTGGTAATCTTGATTATATCGCTACTCTATAGCTACCGTTTCCGTTTCTCACTTTGGTGGTTAATTGGTAACGGACTGCTCTTTTGCTTTACTATCATAACCTTCGGTGAATTTATCTGGTTTTACTTTTTAGCCTATGAAATCTTTGCTCTGGTGGGCATGGCTTCCGGTATTGGCATCAAGCATATTCTACAAAAAATGAAA
>DXLD01000189.1:0-2554 GCA_019414935.1 Streptococcus sp. | reverse complement strand
AAAAATTCGGTAATGTCATTGTCTGTGCGATAGAAAGGGATCATCAAATTATCATCCCAAGTGGTGACATGACCATACAGGATAAAGATAGAATCTTTGTCACTGGTAACCGTGTTGATATGATGCTCTTCCATAATTATTTTAAATCACGTGCCGTGAAGAGCCTTCTTATTGTTGGAGCAGGTAGAATTGCCTATTATCTTCTAGGTATCCTCAAAGATAGTCGAATCGATACCAAGGTTATTGAAATCAATCCTGAGATCGCCAGCTTCTTTAGCGAGAAATTCCCAAATCTTTACATCGTTCAAGGAGATGGGACCGCAAAAGACATCCTACTGGAAGAAAGTGCTCAAAACTATGATGCCGTTGCGACCCTAACAGGAGTCGATGAAGAAAATCTGATTACTTCTATGTTCCTTGACAGGGTAGGTGTACAGAAAAATATCACCAAGGTCAATCGTACCAGTCTCCTCGAGATCATCAATGCGCCTGATTTTTCAAGTATCATCACACCTAAAAGCATCGCTGTAGATACGATTATGCACTTTATTCGTGGTCGGGTTAATGCCCAGTATTCAGACCTTCAAGCCATGCACCATCTAGCCAATGGCCAAATCGAAACCCTGCAATTCCATATCAAGGAAGCCAATAAAATGACTGCCAAACCACTTTCTCAACTGAAATTGAAAAAAGGGGTTCTTATTGCAGCCATCATTCGAAAGGGCAAGACTATTTTCCCAACTGGGGAGGATATGCTTGAAGTCGGAGACAAGCTCCTAGTAACGACCTTGTTGCCAAACATTACCAAGATTTATGACTTGATCGCGAGGTAAGAAATGAATAAAAGTATGATTCGTTACCTCCTTTCAAAATTACTTTTGATTGAAGCTGTTCTTCTTTTGGTTCCTGTGTCTGTCGCTGTCTATTACCGTGAATCGAGCCAAGTCTTTACGGCCCTCTTTTCAACAATAGGGATTCTCGTATTACTAGGAGGTTCAGGAATTTTACAAAAGCCCAAAAATCAACGGATTTATGCCAAGGAGGGAGTCTTGATTGTTGCCCTCTGTTGGATCCTTTGGTCCTTCTTTGGCGGTCTCCCCTTTGTTTTTGCTAAGCAAATTCCCAGCGTTATCGATGCCTTTTTTGAAATCAGTTCTGGCTTTACAACTACTGGAGCAACTATTCTGAACGACGTTTCGGTTCTCAGCCGTTCCCTCCTCTTCTGGCGAAGTTTTACCCACTTGATTGGAGGGATGGGAGTGCTTGTTTTTGCACTTGCTATTATGGACAATGCCAAAAATAGTCACCTAGAAGTGATGAAGGCTGAGGTTCCTGGACCCGTCTTTGGTAAGGTTGTATCCAAGCTAAAAAACACCGCCCAGATTCTCTATCTCCTTTATCTAGCTCTCTTCTCCCTCTTTGTCATCATCTATTATCTAGCTGGTATGCCCCTATTTGATAGTTTTGTCATTGCCATGGGAACAGCGGGTACAGGAGGTTTCACCGTCTATAACGACGGGATTGCCCACTATGGCAGCTCACTGATTACCTATCTGGTTAGTATCGGAGTTCTGGTTTTTGGGGTCAATTTCAACCTCTACTACTACCTCATGCTCCGTCGAATCAAAGCCTTCTTTGGGGATGAAGAACTTCGGGCTTACTTATTCATCGTAATGATTTCTACAGGCTTAATCAGCCTTAATACCCTCTATCTCTACCCAGGATTTTCAAAGAGTTTTGAAATGGCCTTCTTCCAGGTTTCCAACATCATTACAACAACTGGTTTTGGTTACGGAGACATTACCAACTGGCCTCTCTTCTCCCAGTTTATCCTCCTCTTTCTCATGGGAATCGGTGGCTCTGCTGGTTCAACCGCAGGTGGACTCAAGGTTATTCGAGGCCTCATCCTTTCAAAAATTGCCAAAAACCAGATTTTGTCAATCTTATCGCCCCACCGTGTTTTGACCCTCCATGTTAATAAAACGGTGATTGACAAGGATACCCAGCATAAGATTCTCAAGTACTTTGTCATCTATGCTATGATTTTGCTAGCACTTATCTTTATTGTCAGCCTAGATAGCAATGATTTTCTGGTTGTGACTAGCGCTGTCTTTAGCTGTTTCAATAATATAGGACCTATTCTAGGAACAACTTCTAGCTTCTCAATCTTTAGTCCTATCTCAAAAATCCTCCTCTCCTTTGCAATGATTGCAGGCCGCTTGGAGATTTACCCAATCCTACTTCTCTTTATGAAGAGAACTTGGTCTAAGAGATAAAATACAACCACACCTTGTGTCTTACAAAATGTGGTATTTTTATTTCTGATGATCTCTCACCCCCAACTAACTATCTTTTTAAACCAAGCGAGACACTTCAGATCCTGACTTGAAATATTTAAGAACCCAAAAACCCTCAGTCGACTGACCGAGGGTTCCTTATTTCATTATTCAAGAACTTGATTAGCTCAATGCATCATCCATTGAAAGAACTTCGTGGAAAACACGTTGTGTCAATTCAGTTTTTTGTTCTGGAGTGAGGTATTTAGTGTTTACAC
>DXLD01000188.1:0-2559 GCA_019414935.1 Streptococcus sp. | reverse complement strand
AGAATTTAGCTATTTCCTATCCAAATAGGGCTTTTTTTGTTACAATATCTGTATGAAATTCACATTTATATTACCCGCCTCTTTACCTCAAATGACGGTGAAGCAATTACTAGAAGAGCAACTCCTCATTCCTAGAAAAATCCGGCATTTTTTGAGAGTCAAGAAGCATATTTTGATAAATCAAGAAGAAGTTCACTGGAACGAGATAGTGAAGCCTGGAGATGTTTGCCAGTTGGCTTTTGACGAGGAAGATTATCCCAAAAAGACAATCCCTTGGGGAAATCCGGACTTAGTTCAAGAAGTTTATCAAGACCAACACTTGATTATTGTAAACAAACTCGAGGGTATGAAAACGCACGGCAATCAACCAAACGAAATTGCTCTTCTTAACCATGTCAGTGCCTACGTTGGCCAGACCTGTTATGTCGTTCATCGTCTAGATATGGAAACCAGCGGTTTAGTTCTTTTTGCTAAAAATCCTTTTATCCTGCCTATTCTCAATCGCTTATTGGAGAAAAAAGAGATTTCTAGAGAATATTGGGCACTTGTTAACGGAAATATCAGCAGCAAAGAGCTTGTTTTCAAGGACAAAATCGGACGTGATCGTCATGATCGCAGAAAAAGAATAGTTGATGCAAAAAATGGGCAATATGCTGAAACGCATGTAAGCAGATTAAAGCAATTTCCAAACAAAACTTCCTTGGTTCGTTGCAAACTAAAAACCGGTCGAACCCATCAAATCCGTGTTCACCTTTCTCATCATAACTTCCCGATCCTGGGCGATCCTCTCTATAATAGTAAAGGAAAATCAAGTCGACTTATGCTCCACGCCTTTCGTCTGTCCTTTACCCATCCACTTACTTTAGAGAATTTAAGCTTCACTGTCCTATCAGATACTTTTGAAAAAGAATTAAAAAAGAATGGATGATTGTGTCATCCATTTTTCCATATAAGAAAAGCAAGACCAAAGGCCTTGCTTTTCTATCGACTCATGAATTATTTAGCGATTTTTGCGAAGTATTCAAGAGTACGAACAAGTTGTGAAGTGTAAGACATTTCGTTGTCGTACCATGATACAACTTTAACCAATTGTTTACCGTCAACGTCAAGAACTTTAGTTTGAGTTGCGTCAAACAATGAACCGTAAGACATACCTACGATATCTGAAGATACGATTGGATCTTCTGTGTAACCGTATGATTCGTTTGAAGCTGCTTTCATAGCTGCGTTCACTTCATCAACAGTAACGTTCTTTTCAAGAACTGCTACCAATTCAGTAACTGATCCAGTTGGAGTTGGAACGCGTTGTGCAGATCCGTCCAATTTACCGTTCAATTCTGGGATTACAAGACCGATAGCTTTAGCAGCACCAGTTGAGTTAGGAACGATGTTTGCAGCACCAGCGCGAGCACGACGAAGGTCACCACCACGGTGTGGTCCGTCAAGGATCATTTGGTCACCAGTGTAAGCGTGGATAGTAGTCATCAATCCTTCTACAACACCGAAGTTATCTTGAAGAGCTTTAGCCATTGGAGCCAAGCAGTTTGTAGTACATGAAGCACCTGAGATAACTGTTTCAGTACCGTCAAGAACGTCATGGTTAGTGTTAAATACAACTGTTTTAACATCTGATCCACCAGGAGCAGTGATAACAACCTTCTTAGCACCACCAGCGTGCAAGTGTTTTTCAGCAGCTGCTTTAGTAGCAAAGAAACCAGTTGCTTCAAGAACGATTTCTACACCGTCGTTAGCCCAGTCGATTTGTTCTGGATCACGTTCAGCAGAAACTTTAACGAATTTACCGTTAACTTCGAATCCACCTTCTTTAACTTCCACAGTACCGTCGAAACGACCTTGAGTTGTGTCGTATTTCAACAAGTGTGCAAGCATAACTGGATCTGTAAGGTCGTTGATGCGTGTAACTTCAACACCTTCTACGTTTTGGATACGACGGAAAGCAAGACGACCGATACGACCGAAACCGTTAATACCAACTTTAACTACCATTAGTGATTTCCTCCTTATGAAAATCATGAAATTTTTATTGTGAAAAGAGTAACTTGAATCACTACAAATCACCTTTCAACAAACCTATTATATAACTATTTAAGTTTAATTGCAAGTACGGGCGTTGTTTTTTGTCTATACCCCACTTATTTTTCTTTCTCCTTTGAAAGCCTATACTGCTGTCTTTCTTTATCTACCTAGCCTTCCCAGCTTTCCTCTTCAGATGAAAAGTGAAAATAGAAAAGCTAAAAATTATTTTCAACACTCCAGTTCTACAAATAAAGAGACAGGAAATTCCTGCCTCTAGGCTGATAACAATTATTTGCGGCGTCCTGGTCTTTCTTTGTAGCCATAGTAAGAATCTTCGATGATTTCTTGCATATGGTCAACCATTGGAAGACGTGGGTTGGCAGGTGAACATTGGTCTTCATAAGCAAGGAAGGCCAATTCACGAGAATGTTCTTTCCATTCTTTTTCATCGATTCCTTGTGCTTTGAAGTTCATTTGGATACCTACGCGCTCACCAAGTTCGTAGACAGCTTTTGCGTAAGA
>DXLD01000187.1:0-2562 GCA_019414935.1 Streptococcus sp. | reverse complement strand
TAAAACTATTTTTAAATATCAAAATACGATTTAACAAAACCTAAAAGTTCTAAAAAAATCAATCAATTTGTGCTATAATATGAGTTATGAAAAAAATAGTGATTACAGCGACTGCTGAGAGCTACGAGCAGGCACGTGAGCTCCTAGAACTTGGCGTAGATCGTATTTACATCGGCGAAAAAGCTTTTGGCCTTCGTTTGCCTAAGCCTTTTTCATTCGCAGAGATGCGAAAGATTGCAGAGCTGGTACATGAGTCTGGCAAGGAATTGACTGTTGCCGTTAACGCCCTCATGCACCAAGGTATGATGGATGCTCTTCCAGACTACCTTGATTTTCTTGAAGAAATCAAGGCAGATTATATCACGGTTGGTGATGCAGGAGTTTTCTACATCTGTAACCGTGATAAACGTCCCTTCAAAATGATTTATGATGCTTCAACCATGGTAACCTCTAGCCGTCAGATTAATTTCTGGGGCAAACAGGCAGGAGCATCTGAAGCTGTTTTGGCCCGTGAGATTCCATCTGCGGAACTCTTCATCATGGCTGAAAATCTTCAAATTCCAGCAGAGGTTTTGGTTTACGGGGCAAGTATCATTCACCACTCAAAACGACCACTTCTTCAAAACTACTACAACTTTATCAAAACGGATGAAGCTGTTACCAAAGAACGTGACCTCTTTCTTTCTGAACCTGGAGATCCAGATTCTCACTACTCAGTCTATGAAGACTTGCATGGAACACATATCTTTGCCAATAATGACCTGGATATGATGACTAAGCTTTCAGAACTCGTTGAGCATGGTTTTGACCACTGGAAGTTGGACGGTGTTTATTGCCCAGGTGAAAACTTTGTAAAAATTACCGAATATTTTGTGAAGGCTCGTGACCTCATCGAGGCTGGAGAATTTTCACAGGATCAAGCCTTCCTCTTCGATGAAGCCATTCATAAATTACACCCAGCCAACCGTGGTTTGGACACAGGTTTCTATGATTATGAACCTGACCGTGTAAAATAAAATTACGTCCTCCTTCGGTTGAGAGTTTTCCATTTTCAGGGAACGAAAGATCTATCCTAAAAACTAAAATCGACAATCTTGCAAATTGGAGAAATTATGACTACAACTAAAAAACGCCCAGAGGTACTGGTACCTGCTGGGACTTTGGAAAAATTGAGAGTTGCTGTAAATTACGGCGCAGATGCTGTTTTCGTTGGTGGACAAGCCTATGGTTTGCGTAGCCGTGCTGGAAACTTTACCATGGATGAGCTTCGTGAAGGTATCGAATACGCTCACGCTCGTGGCGTTGACGTGCACGTTGCTTCTAACATGGTTACCCATGAAGGAAATGAAAAAGGTGCAGGTGAGTGGTTCCGTGAATTGCGTGATATGGGACTCGATGCTGTTATCGTATCTGACCCAGCCTTGATTGAAATCTGTTCAACCTACGCTCCAGGACTTAACATCCACTTGTCAACGCAAGCATCTGCAACAAACGTTGAAACCTTCCATTTTTGGAAAGAGTATGGCTTGACCCGTGTTGTTTTGGCACGTGAGGTAACTATGGAAGAATTGGCTGAAATCCGTAAACGTACGGATCTTGAAATTGAGGCCTTTGTCCATGGTGCTATGTGTATCTCATATTCAGGTCGCTGTACCCTTTCTAACCACATGTCAGACCGTGATGCCAACCGTGGTGGTTGTTCACAGTCTTGCCGTTGGAAATATGACCTTTACGACATGCCATTCGGTCAAGAGCGAAAGAGTATCCACGGTGAAGTTCCTGAAGAATACTCAATGTCAGCCGTTGACATGTGTATGATTGAAAATATCCCAGACCTTATCGACAATGGCGTTGACAGTCTTAAAATCGAAGGTCGTATGAAATCTGTCCACTACGTCTCAACAGTTGCTAACTGTTACAAGGCTGCTTGTGACGCTTACATGGAAAGTGCAGAAGCCTTTTATGCCATCAAAGATGATTTGATTAACGAACTCTGGAAGGTTGCCCAACGTGAATTGGCAACAGGTTTCTACTACAAGACACCAACAGAAAACGAACAACTCTTTGGAGCTCGTCGTAAGATTCCACAATACAAATTCGTTGGTGAAGTCGTAGACTTTGATCCAGCAACTATGACAGCTACTATCCGTCAACGTAACGTTATCCTCGAAGGTGACCACGTTGAATTCTACGGACCAGGCTTCCGTCATTTCGAGTGTGATATCAAAGACCTTCACGATGCCAATGGTAACAAAATTGACCGTGCACCAAACCCAATGGAACTTCTTACAATTACCGTGCCACAAGAAGTTAAACTTGGTGACATGATTCGTTCAACTAAAGAAGGTTTAATTAACCTTTACCAAAAAGACGGTTCAAGCAAAACTGTTCGTGCCTAATGACAAGTCAAATCAATGGGCTCCTGGTAGATGATCAGAGTAGGTGTCAACACTACCATTCTCCACTAGATATAGTTGCCCTAAAATGCTTCGAGTGCCAGAAGTATTATGCCTGTTATCAGTGTCATGATTGCTTAGAGAAACATAGCTTTCGAGCTTATCC
>DXLD01000186.1:0-2563 GCA_019414935.1 Streptococcus sp. | reverse complement strand
ACCATAAAGTGCTATAATAATAGTATACAATAGAATAAAAGAGGACAGGGATATGAAGGATAAAAGAATATTTAAAGACTTCCAAGCTTCTCAAATGCGCTTAAACCTCTACACAAGCCCCTTGTTAGCCTTTGTTTTTGTCTTTATAGGAGAGTTTGTGGCTTATACTTTATATGGTATTAGTTTGTTAGCTCTCATCGGACTTGCTAGAAATTTTGGAGAGGTTGGTCAAAATCTTGCAAGCTACTTGCAGACCTTGCATCAGAGCTTGACGGATAAAACAGGTGATTTTCGTTTAATTTTAGAATTGCTGGCCTTTGGTTTCGTTCTCAACACTGTGTTCAGGTGGACTAGAAAAGTGGAGAAAAGACCTATTCGAACCTTGGGATTTTATAGAGAAAATTTCCTCAGCAATCTTCTGAAAGGATTTTGCCTAGGCCTGGCACTTTTTCTTCTGACCTTGTTAGGTTTAGTAGCATTAGGGCAATATCGTTTTGAGTCCATTCACTTGAATCCTTATTCCATTTCCTTTGTTGTCTTTACTATCCCATTTTGGATTTTACAGGGGACAGCAGAAGAAGTGGTGTCCCGTGCTTGGCTCCTTCCTCAATTGGCCTCAAGAACCAATCTAAAACTTGCTGTTGTCATATCTAGCATATTCTTTACCCTACTTCATATGGGGAATTCTGGTCTTACACCTTTATCTCTAGTGAATCTCTTTTTATTCGGAGTTGCCATGTCTCTTTACCTTCTCAAAACTGATACAGTTTGGGGTGTTGCAGGTATTCATGGGGCTTGGAATTTTGCTCAGGGAAATCTCTTTGGGATTTTAGTTAGTGGTCAACCATCAGGAACGTCATTGATGACCTTTTTACCACAAGGCAATCAAGGCTGGTTATCAGGTGGTTCTTTTGGTATAGAAGGTTCTATCATGACAAGTCTGGTATTGCTACTGCTGATTGTCTATCTCGCTTACCAATTAACGAAAGAAAATGAAAGGATGTGACTTCGGTCCGTCCTTTTCTTCGTGAAAATGCTACAAGTATGCTAAAATAGGAATAGCACATGGAAAGAGGATTCTTATGATCAATCGCATTACAGATAATCAATTTAAACTAGTATCAAAATATCAACCATCAGGAGACCAACCACAAGCTATCGAGCAGTTGGTAGATAACATTGAGGGTGGAGAAAAAGCTCAGATTCTGATGGGAGCGACCGGAACAGGGAAGACCTATACCATGAGTCAGGTCATTTCCAAAGTCAATAAACCAACTCTGGTTATTGCCCACAATAAAACTCTAGCAGGACAGCTCTATGGGGAGTTTAAGGAATTTTTCCCTGAAAATGCCGTTGAGTACTTTGTGTCTTACTATGATTATTACCAACCTGAGGCCTATGTCCCTTCCAGTGATACCTATATTGAAAAGGACAGCTCTGTCAACGATGAGATTGACAAGCTCCGTCACTCAGCGACTTCGGCTCTTTTGGAGCGTAATGATGTCATTGTCGTTGCCTCTGTCTCTTGTATCTATGGTTTAGGTTCTCCCAAGGAATACGCTGATAGTGTCGTGAGTCTCCGTCCAGGTCTTGAAATTTCTCGTGATAAACTCTTGAATGACTTGGTGGATATCCAGTTTGAGCGAAATGATATTGATTTCCAACGCGGAAGATTTCGTGTACGTGGGGATGTGGTAGAGATTTTCCCAGCTTCCCGTGATGAACACGCATTTCGAGTAGAATTCTTTGGAGATGAAATTGACCGTATTCGTGAAGTTGAGGCTTTGACAGGTCAGGTCTTGGGAGAAGTGGATCATTTGGCGATTTTCCCAGCCACTCACTTTGTGACCAATGACGACCATATGGAAGTTGCTATAGCCAAGATTCAGGCCGAGTTGGAGGAGCAGTTAGCTGTCTTTGAGAAGGAAGGAAAACTGCTTGAAGCCCAGCGTTTGAAACAGCGGACAGAGTATGATATTGAGATGTTGCGTGAGATGGGCTATACTAACGGGGTTGAGAACTATTCACGTCACATGGATGGACGTAGTGAAGGTGAGCCTCCTTATACGCTTCTCGACTTCTTCCCAGATGATTTTTTGATTATGATTGACGAGAGTCACATGACCATGGGACAAATCAAAGGCATGTACAATGGAGACCGTTCGCGTAAAGAAATGCTGGTTAATTATGGTTTCCGTTTGCCGTCTGCCTTGGACAATCGCCCTCTCCGTCGTGAGGAGTTTGAAAGCCATGTACACCAGATTGTTTACGTTTCAGCGACACCTGGTGACTATGAAAATGAACAGACCGAGACAGTGATTGAGCAAATCATTCGTCCAACGGGACTCTTGGATCCTGAGGTGGAAGTCCGTCCGACTATGGGACAGATTGATGACCTTTTGGGTGAAATTAATGCTCGTGTTGAAAAAAATGAACGAACCTTTATCACCACTTTGACTAAGAAAATGGCAGAGGATTTAACAGACTACTTTAAAGAAATGGGCATTAAGGTCAAGTACATGCACTCAGATATCAAGACTTTAGAGCGGACAGAGATTATCCG
>DXLD01000185.1:0-2586 GCA_019414935.1 Streptococcus sp. | reverse complement strand
TACTCAATGAAAATCAAAGAGCAAACTAGGAAGCTAGCCGCAGGTTGTACTGGAGTACGGCAAGGCGAAGCTGACGTGGTTTGAATTTGATTTTCGAAGAGTATTCTTATATTCACTTGTAATAAAGCCTAATAGATGGTAAAATAGACGAGTGAAAAAAAGACAAAAAAAAGCAAAAAATAATCTACTGTGGCAGTATGGTCTAGGGATGACGATTTTGTTTGTGGTTATCAGTGCTTCCTTTCTGTATCTGGTGTTTTTGGGTATGAAACCCTACCAAACAGCTAAAAGTGAAGGAGAAAAATTAGCTCAGCAGTATGCAGGATTAGAGCAGGCTGATCAGGTTGATTTATACAATGGCTTGGAATCCTATTACAGTGTTCTTGGTCATAATAAACAGCAAGAAGCACTTGCTGTCCTGATTGGAAAAGATGACCATAAGATTTATGTTTATCAGCTAAATCAAGGTGTTTCACAAGAAAAAGCAGAAGCTGTTTCGAAGGAAAAAGGAGCTGGCGAGATTGACAAGATTACCTTTGGCCGTTATCAAGACCAGCCAATCTGGGAAGTTAAGTCAGGCTCTGATTTTTATCTAGTAGATTTTGAAACAGGAGCATTGGTCAATAAGGAGGGCCTATGAAACTATCCAACCGTGTTTTAGAAATGGAAGAAAGTGTCACTTTAGCTAGTGATGCGAGAGCAAAAAAATTAAAAGCTCAAGGTAAGGATGTCCTTTTCTTGACCCTGGGACAACCAGATTTTCACACCCCTGAAAATATTCAGGATGCAGCAGTTAAATCTATTCGAGAAGGACAGGCTTCCTTCTATACAGTAGCTTCAGGTTTACCAGAATTAAAAGCTGCAGTGAATACCTACTTCGAGCGCTACTATGGCTATTCTGTCGCAAGTAATGAGGTTACCTTTGCTACAGGTGCCAAGTTTTCCCTCTATACGTTCTTTATGGCTGTAATTAATCCTTTAGATGAGGTTATTATTCCAACTCCATACTGGGTTAGTTATGGAGATCAGGTCAAGATGGCAGAAGGGATTCCAGTTTTTGTTCAAGCTAAAGAAGACAATGATTTTAAAGTTACGGTGGATCAACTAGAACTAGTTAGGACAGATAAGACAAAGGTTTTGGTTCTCAATTCACCATCTAATCCGACTGGTATGATTTATACTCGTGAAGAATTACTAGCTATCGGAAATTGGGCAGTTGAGCATGACATTCTGATTTTAGCTGATGATATATACGGTCGCCTTGTTTATAATGGAAATGAATTTGTTCCAATCTCAAGTTTATCAGAAGCAATTCGTAAGCAAACCATTGTCATTAACGGTGTATCAAAAGCTTATGCCATGACAGGTTGGCGAGTAGGTTATGCAGTGGGTCATCCAGAAATCATTGCAGCTATGAGTAAATTGACGGGACAAACAACTTCAAATTTGACATCTGTTTCTCAATATGCGGCTATTGAAGCCTTAACAGGACCACAGGAGTCTGTTGATATCATGCGTCAGGCTTTTGAGGAGCGTCTCAATACCATTTATCCGCTATTATGTGAGGTCCCTGGTTTTGAAGTAGTCAAACCGCAAGGGGCCTTCTATCTCTTCCCAAATGTCAAAAAGGCAATGGAGATGAAAGGCTATACGGATGTGACTGACTTTACAACGGCTATCCTAGAAGAAGCTGAAGTAGCCTTGGTAACAGGAGCTGGCTTTGGAGCGCCAGAAAATGTGCGTCTCAGCTATGCGACAGACCTAGACACGCTTAAAGAAGCAGTTAACCGCTTGAAAGTATTTATGGAAAAATAAAAGAAAAGGAAAAATAATGACAAAACGTGTAACGATTATCGATGTAAAAAACTATGTTGGTCAAGAAGTGACGATTGGTGCTTGGGTTGCCAACAAATCAGGAAAAGGGAAAATCGCCTTCTTGCAATTGCGTGACGGGACAGCCTTCTTCCAAGGTGTAGCTTTTAAACCAAACTTTTTAGAAAAATTTGGTGAAGAAGTGGGACTTGAGAAGTTTGATGTCATCAAACGCTTGAGCCAAGAAACGTCTGTTTATGTGACAGGTATTGTCAAAGAAGACGAACGTTCTAAGTTTGGTTATGAGCTTGATATCACAGATATCGAAGTGATTGGTGAATCTCAAGACTACCCAATCACACCAAAAGAACACGGAACAGACTTCTTGATGGACAACCGTCACTTGTGGCTCCGTTCTCGTAAGCAAGTAGCTGTGATGCAAATCCGTAACGCTATCATCTATGCGACTTATGAGTTTTTTGACCAGAACGGTTTCATGAAGTTTGATAGCCCGATTCTTTCAGGAAATGCAGCTGAAGATTCAACTGAACTCTTTGAAACGGACTACTTCGGAACACCTGCCTACTTGAGTCAGTCAGGTCAGCTTTACCTAGAAGCAGGTGCTATGGCTCTTGGTCGTGTCTTTGACTTTGGTCCAGTATTCCGTGCTGAAAAATCAAAAACGCGCCGTCACTTGACTGAGTTCTGGATGATGGACGCAGAGTACTCATACTTGACACATGATGAGTCACTTGACTTGCAAGAAGCTTATGT
>DXLD01000184.1:0-2619 GCA_019414935.1 Streptococcus sp. | reverse complement strand
GCCCTTGGTTGCTGCCATCAACTGTAGTCTCTGGGTTTACTACGGTCTTTTCAAGAAGGAAAGAGATATTCCCCTTGCTGCTGCCAATGCACCAGGTATCGTTTTTGGCCTAGTGACAGCTATTACAGCTTTGATTTAAAAAGAAGACTGGTTTCAGTCTTTTTTTCGTACATTTGAGCAAGCTCAGGACATCATTACCCAGATAGTTCCAAACTTTTTGTCCCCTTTTTAGTATAATAGAACTAGCAAATCAAGTGAGGTAAAGTGATGACAGAAATACTACAATTTCCAGAGGGCTTCCTCTGGGGTGGTGCTACGGCAGCTAATCAATGTGAGGGTGCTTATAATCTCGATGGGCGTGGTTTAGCTAACGTTGATGTCGTCCCCATCGGTCCAGATCGTGAAGCCATTATCACAGGTCAGAAAAAGATGTTTTCGTTTGAGGAGGGCTATTTTTATCCAGCCAAGCAAGCTATTGATATGTACCATCATTACAAGGAAGATATTGCCCTTTTTGCGGAAATGGGCTTTAAGACTTATCGTCTATCCATTGCTTGGACTCGGATTTTTCCTAAGGGCGACGAAACAGTGCCAAATGAAGCTGGTCTAGCCTTTTATGAGGATTTATTTAAGGAGTGCCACAAGTATGGTATCCAACCTCTGGTGACTATCACTCATTTCGACTGTCCTATGCACTTGATTACAGAGTACGGTGGTTGGCGCAATCGTCGGATGTTAGACTTCTATGAAAAACTTTGTCGCACACTCTTTACCCGCTATAAGGGTTTGGTCAAATATTGGCTTACCTTCAACGAAATCAACATGATTCTCCATGCCCCCTTTATGGGAGCTGGGCTCTGTTTTGAAGAAGGAGAAAATCAAGAACTGGTTAAATATCAGGCTGCACACTATGAGTTGGTAGCTTCAGCTCTTGCGACAAAGATTGCCCACGAAATTGACCCAGAAAATAAGGTGGGATGTATGTTGGCTGCAGGGCAATACTATCCTAACACAGCCCATCCAAGAGACTACTGGGCAGCCATGGAGGAAGACCGCAAGAGTTACTTCTTCATTGATGTTCAAGCGCGTGGGGAATACCCAAACTACGCCAAGAAGCAGTGGGAGCGTGAGCGAATCGAGATTCAAATGACTGCAGAAGATTTAGAGTTGTTGAAGGACAATACTGTTGACTTTGTTTCCTTCTCTTACTATGCAAGTCTAGTAGCCTCAGGTGATCCAGAAGTTAAAGAATTAACTGCTGGAAATATCTTTGCCTCTCTCAAAAATCCTTATCTTGAATCCTCAGAATGGGGATGGCAGATTGACCCACTTGGTCTTCGTATCACCCTCAATGCTATCTGGGATCGTTACCAAAAGCCAATGTTCATCGTGGAAAACGGTCTAGGTGCTATGGATACACCGGATGAGAATGGTCATGTAGCAGATGACTATCGGATTGCTTACTTAGAGGCTCATATCAAGGCCATGCGAGATGCCATTTACCAAGATGGCGTTGACTTGCTTGGTTATACGACTTGGGGCTGTATCGATCTGGTTTCAGCTGGAACAGGCGAAATGAACAAGCGCTATGGCTTTATCTATGTAGATCGAGATAATGCTGGTCATGGAAGCCTCAAACGTAGCAAGAAGAAATCCTTCTACTGGTACAAGGATGTCATTGCCAGCAATGGTGCAAGCATTGAGTAGAGCACATTTGTTTACTATTTTTATAAAATCTTCTCCCTACTTTATAATATGTGAAAAAGAGTTCAATTAGATGGAGCTTTTTGCTATAATGAGGGGAGAAAAATCAGACAGGAGATCAAGATGTCAGAACCATTATTTTTACAATCAGTTATGCAAGAAAAAATCTGGGGTGGTACCAAGCTACGTGATGAGTTTGGCTACGACATCCCTAGTGAAAAAATCGGGGAATACTGGGCTATCTCAGCCCACCCAAATGGAGTTTCTAAAGTTGCCAATGGTCGTTTTGAGGGAACAGACTTAGCTACTTTGTATGCGGAGCACCGTGAATTGTTTGGTAACCGTCCTGAGCCTGTATTTCCGCTTTTGACTAAGATTCTGGATGCTAACGACTGGCTCAGTGTCCAAGTTCACCCAGATGATGCCTATGGACTCGAGCATGAAGGCGAACTCGGAAAAACAGAATGCTGGTACATCATCGCTGCGGATGAAGGTTCAGAGATTATCTACGGGCATAATGCCAAATCAAAAGAAGAACTCCGCCAGCAAATTGAGGACAAGAATTGGGATGCTTTGTTGACAAAAGTACCAGTTAAAGCTGGAGATTTCTTCTATGTGCCAAGTGGAACCATGCATGCTATTGGTGCAGGTATTTTAATCCTTGAAACACAACAATCTAGTGATACCACCTATCGCGTCTATGACTTTGACCGTAAGGATGATAATGGTAAC
This sequence comes from Streptococcus sp., assembly GCA_019414935.1. Lineage (GTDB taxonomy): Bacteria > Bacillota > Bacilli > Lactobacillales > Streptococcaceae > Streptococcus. The sequence goes on along the minus strand of DXLD01000184.1, from coordinate 183 downwards.
TTGCGTGAACTTCACCTTGAAAAATCCATTGATGTATTGAACATTGGTGAGCCTGCAAATAGCCGTCCTGTGACTGTCAAAGCAGATGATTTGAGTTCCACTCTCCTTGTATCCAATGATTTCTTTGTAGTTTACAAGTGGGAAATTACTGGAAAAGTTGACTTCGAAAAGACAGCTGACTAC
>DXLD01000183.1:0-2651 GCA_019414935.1 Streptococcus sp. | reverse complement strand
AGGAAGAGTTGGAAGAACGTGAAGTTCTCTTACCTCATGGTTTGACAGAACGTCGCTCAACACGAAAACGTAAATAGAAAAAATCAGGGAATCATGTAGATTTCCTGATTTGTTTTTAGAGAAGAGGTTTAGCCTTCCATATAGTCTTTCAAAGCCTGTCCTCTTAGTCCGGCATTGAGAGCGATGAGGAGTTTCAAGCGGGCTTTCTGGGCGTTTAGTTCTTTAACAAAGAAAACACCAGATTTTCTTAACTGCACGCCCCCACCTTGGTAGGCATAAACAGGTTCAGCAATACCGTTAAAGCATCGTGAAACAAGTGCAACTGGGATTCCTTTTTGTAGAAGGCTTTCTAATTTTTGAGCCGTTTCTTTGGGAACATTACCAGCTCCGAAGGCTTGGATAATCAAACCGTCCAATTGTTCCAAATCCAGCATATCAATCAGCTCATCTGTCATACCAGCATAAGCTGAGATGATAGGTACCAAGCCTTGTATGTGATCAAGGTCAAAGCGAACACGAGGTTCAGCTGTTTTGAAGTAGAGGATTTCCCGCTTCGTAATCAGACCAAGTGGTCCATGTGTTGGGGTCTGGAAGGTACCGACGTTGGTCGTATGCGTCTTGGTAACATACTTGGCAGCGTGGATTTCATCGTTCATAACAACCAAAACCCCTTTGTCAGCAGCTCTGTCATCGCTAGCCACTCGTAGAGCACTCAGATAATTATAAACACCGTCACTACCGAGTTCATTGGAGCTGCGCATAGCACCTGTTAGAACGATAGGCATATGGGGAACTTCCATGGTATCAAGGAAATAAGCTGTTTCCTCTAAAGTATCGGTTCCGTGTGTGATCACTACTCCATCGTAGTTATCTGCTTCCTCTTTAATTTTTTGGTAGAGGGCCAGCATATGCTTGGGTTTGATATGGGGGCTTGGTAGGTTAAAAAAGTCCAAGGCGTGGACTTGGATTCCTTCAAGTGGGTTGGACACATGGTTCATGGGATTATCTGAACTCGTCACAACAGCGCCAGAAGCATCGGCCTGCATGGAAATAGTCCCACCTGTATGTAAAACAAGGATTTTCTTAGGCATGATTTACTCACTCTTTCTGAAATGTGGTATAATCATTGTATCACAAAAGGGGAGATTGGGATAGGATGGAAGTCAAAGCGGTTTTTTTTGATATCGATGGAACCTTGGTCAACGATCGCAAGAGTGTTTTGAAATCCACTAAGGACGCGATTAAAATTGTCAAAGAACAAGGGGTGCTAGTTGGTGTAGCGACAGGGCGAGGACCTTTTTTTGTTAAGGAATTGATGGACGATTTGGATCTGGATTTTGCGGTAACCTATAATGGCCAGTATATCTTTAATAAAGAAAGAGTCTTGTTCACGAGCCCAATTTCCAAGTTACATTTGCGCCATCTCATTACGTATGCTAAAAAAGAGGGTAAGGAGATTGCCCTAGGGACCAAGGATGCCATGCTGGGTTCCAAAATCATGTCCTTTGGTCTGGGTTCTTTTTCTCAACGAATCAGTCGCTTCGTTCCCTCTGTTTTAACCCGAACAGTGAGTCACTCCTTTAATTGTATGGTCAGTAAGGTTGTTCCCCAAAAGGAAGAAGACCTGCTTCATCTGATGAATCAGCCTATTTACCAAGTTTTGATGCTGATGACTCCAGAAGAATCTGAGAAGGCAGCAGCTGATTTTGAAGATTTGAAATTGACACGTAGCAATCCATTTGCAGCGGATGTCATCAATCAAGGAAATTCTAAATTGGAAGGTATTCGACGAGTAGGGAAAGAATATGGCTTTGACCTCAACCAAGTGATGGCCTTTGGTGACTCAGATAACGACCTAGAAATGCTGGCTGGTGTCGGTATGTCGGTCGCTATGGGAAATGGTAGTAGCAGTGTCAAGGAAGTTGCCAAGCACATCACTACCAGCAATCAGCAAGATGGAATTCACAAGGCCTTGGAACATTTTGGTGTTTTGGCTTCAGAAAAAGTCTTTGTCAGCCGTGACTATCATTTCAATAAGGTCAAGACCTTCCACCACATGATGGATGAACGAACTCAAGAAGAACCTCGAGCTTGGGATTTAGAAGGTGCAACCCACAGGGCTGGTTTTAAAATAGAAGAATTGGTGGAGTTTGTTCGAGCGGCCAGTCCTTCTGAAGAGGACTTTGGTCAAGCTCTATCGAAACTTCATCAAGCTCTTGATAAGGCAGCAGATAAAGTAGCTAAGAAAACGCCGGCCCAGGAAGATTTGGTGGGACAAGTGGATGCCTTGATAGACACGCTTTATTTCACCTACGGTAGTTTTGTTTTGATGGGGGTGGACCCAGAGCGTATTTTTGACATTGTCCATCAGGCCAATATGGGGAAAATTTTTCCAGATGGCAAGGCTCATTTTGATCCAGTGACCCATAAAATCTTAAAACCAGATGATTGGGAAGAAAAATATGCTCCAGAACCTGCTATTAAAAAGGAACTGCAGCGCCAGATCAAGGCTTATGAGCGCCATAAAGAGAGAAATGAACAGTAAACAAAAAGTAAATAAAAAGGAGCTGGGGGCTCCTTTTCTTGGTGCTTATAAGGTTTTTTCTTGTTCTCTCACAACCAGCAAATCAACCTTAGCATGGCGGAGGATG
>DXLD01000182.1:0-2652 GCA_019414935.1 Streptococcus sp. | reverse complement strand
AGGAAATAAAGAGCCGGAATCATGTAAAAGAGAGCTAGAAAGATAGAAACTCCCATCAGTCCATATTCCGCACCTGACATCGAACCGTCCGTATAGTAGATGTTTTCATACTGTAAACCAATACATAGCAATAAGATAAAAATAAATAAAATGCTGTTTTTCTTCATACACTTTCTTTCTAAATGAATTTTTTACAATTCTACGACTGTCATACTTCCTGTATCCACATCGTAAATAGCACCAGAGATAATCACATCATCTGGTATTAGAGGCGACTCGATAAGGAGTTGCATGTCCTCGCGTACGCTCTCCTCTATATCTTGGAAGGGCAAAAAGTCCTGATCTGACACATCGACACCTAGTTCCTCTTTTAAATACTCCTGAAAAGGTCCATTTTCAAAGGTCTGAGCACCACAGTCTGTATGGTGCAACACCACGATCTCTCTTGTCCCCATCTGTTGCTGGGAAATAACTAGCGAACGAATCATGTCCTCAGTCACTCGACCACCTGCATTCCGCAAGATATGAGCATCCCCAAGTGCCAAGCCCAGAGCTTGCGCAACGTGCAAACGTGAGTCCATACAGGTCACAATAGCTACTCTGGTTTTGGGTTTAAGTGGCAGATTTAACTGCCCATGTAGGGCAACATAAGCCTGATTGGCTTGCATAAACTGTTCAAAATACGACACGATTCCCTCCTTGAAAATTTGATAGTCAAATATTTCTCCTATCTTATCATTTTTAAGAGGATTTGTCACGGATTATGCAAAGACCTTTTTCAAAACTTCCTGAATCGTCGTCACACCAATGACTTCAATTTCCTTGGGTGGAGTAATTCCTGTCAAGGAATTCTTAGGTACATAAATCTTAGTAAAGCCTAGTTTTGCCGCTTCATTTATGCGTTGTTCGATACGATTCACGCGTCGAATCTCTCCCGTCAAACCAAGTTCTCCCACAAAACATTCCTGAGGATTGGTAGGCTTGTCCTTGTAACTCGAAGCAATAGCCACTGCAACGGCTAAGTCAATGGCAGGTTCATCCAATTTGACACCGCCAGCAGATTTGAGATAGGCATCCTGATTTTGCAAGAGAAGCCCTGCACGTTTTTCCAAAACAGCCATAATTAGACTTGCACGATTGAAGTCAAGCCCTGTCGTCGTACGCTTGGCATTTCCAAACATGGTCGGTGTCACCAATGCTTGAACCTCCGCCAAAATCGGACGGGTACCTTCCATGGTTACCACGATGGATGAACCAGTGGCCCCATCCAAACGCTCTTCTAGGAAAACTTGACTCGGATTGAGCACCTCAACCAATCCGCCCGACTGCATCTCAAAGATGCCAATCTCATTAGTGGAACCAAAACGGTTTTTGACTGCTCTCAAGATACGAAAGGTATGGTGACGTTCCCCTTCAAAGTAAAGCACCGTATCCACCATATGTTCCAACATACGTGGACCAGCCAAGGTTCCTTCCTTGGTCACATGCCCTACGATAAAAATAGCAATGTTATTAGTCTTCGCCAACTGCATGAGTTCAGCTGTCACCTCACGCACCTGAGAAACAGACCCCTGCACCCCTGAAATTTCAGGAGACATAATGGTCTGGATAGAGTCGATGATGAGAAAATCTGGTTGGATGCGCTCCACCTCAGCTCGAACGCTCTGCATATTGGTTTCTGCATAGAGATAAAACTCGCTATCAATATCTCCCAAGCGCTCTGCTCGTAGCTTAATCTGCTGAGCAGACTCCTCCCCACTGACATAGAGAACCGTACCCACTTGGGACAACTGGGTTGAAACTTGTAGGAGAAGGGTTGATTTCCCGATTCCTGGATCCCCACCGATAAGGACGAGACTCCCTGGTACCACTCCACCTCCAAGCACACGGTTGAATTCCTCCATCTCCGTCTTGGTTCGATTGACGTTGATTGAAGTCACCTCAGCCAGTTTCATAGGCTTGGTTTTCTCACCTGTCAAGGACACACGCGCATTCTTGACCTCTGCAACCTCAACCTCTTCTACAAAAGAAGACCAAGACCCACAGTTAGGACAACGTCCCAGATATTTAGGGGAATTATACCCACAATTTTGACATACAAATGTCGCTTTTTTCTTTGCGATGATAAACCTCTTTCTATATCTCTAACTCACACTCAATCACTTGGCAAAAATCAATCTTCTCATTTGGCACAAACTGGCGCATGAGCATTCCGTGAGTTACAATGATAATAGTTTTATAATTTTTATATTTTTCCAAAGTTCTTAAAAAACGATGACGCATCTCTAGATCAGTTTCATAGCGATAAGGAGAATCTTCAGATAAACCTCCTTGATGTTTTAGATAATATTCATGAGCTACCAATACACTAGTTAAATCAGAGTTAGTGCCATCTAAGTCTGGACGCCACTCATGAAAAAACGGCTCCACAAATAAGTCCAATCCTGTTTCAACTGCTATATAATGGGCTGTTTCTAAAGCCCTCGTCACAGACGATGAAATAATAATCTCTGCCTTTCCAAAACATGCAGTTTTAGCAACTTCTTTTGCCAGACTGCGACCTTTTCCTGTCAATGGTGCTAAATCACGACCAAAACCACTATAGAGTTGCGGATTTTCAAGTTTATCAAGCATACTATAATCTGGCTCCCC
>DXLD01000181.1:0-2715 GCA_019414935.1 Streptococcus sp. | reverse complement strand
CAAGCATAAACATGATATTGCTAGCTGTCTTGGATTGGTTCATAAACAAGGACAATAAAATCGCCGAACAGTCCAAGACCTCCATCGTTAGTTCCTTACGCGCTAGGGTCTGATAGGCTTCTCTAACATAACCCAAAGCCTGATAACAAGTCCATATATAGCGAATAGGATACGGCACAAAACTACGAAAAAGTACACGCTTAACCGCTGCACCTGAAACAATAGAATAAGCACTCTCTTCTCTACGAATGGGAAGAGTCATCAACTCAGAAACTTTCCCTTTATCAATTCTTTTTAAAAAGGCTTCTGCATTGTCTAATACAGAGAAGCCTTCTTTTATACGTAGAGTAAAGTGCTGTTGATCCATGTAAAACTGGATAGACTCAACTCCCTTTTCATCTCTCGCCAAGGAACGAAGATAGTCTTGAATATCCAAGGTGAGTGAAAAAGAAGATGATAGTCGGATATGTTGGTATCCTCTATGTAGCACTTTAAAAGACATATTATTCTCCTATAAGGCTATCTAATTGCTCTTCTTTTTTCTCTTGCTCGTACAAATATTTGGCATCTTGCAAGACATCGTCTCCATGTTGTTTCACAACAGAAACAGATGCATCTAGCTCGTCTTTCAACTTGTAAGCCTTAGCCAAAGCTTTAGAATAACCTTTTTTAGCTTCCTTACTTGCCAAGATTTTCAAACCAAGGGTACCAAATGCGACACCACCCAAAAAGAGTGATGATTTTTTCGCAACTTTTGCGACGGTTAATACTTCTTTTAACATACTTATTTCCTCCTTATCATTATTATATAGCAATTTAGATATAAAAGCAATTTCATTTTATAAATTGGAGAATTATACTCAATGAAAATCAAAGAGCAAACTAGGAAACTAGCCGCAGGCTGTACTTGAGTACGGCAAGGCGACGTTGACGTGGTTTGAATTTGATTTTCGAAGAGTATTAGTTTTATTTCTACTGAATCTCCCATCTACTTATTCCTAAAGTTGCTTTCATTTGCCTCTTTTGATACACTTAAACTATGAATACAAATCTCAAACCCAAACTTCAGCGTTTTGCTTCTGCGACTGCCTTTGCCTGTCCTATCTGTCAAGAAAATCTGACTCTGTTAGAAACTAGTCTCAAGTGCTGCAACCGCCATTCTTTTGACTTAGCAAAATTTGGCTATGTCAATCTAGCACCTCAAATCAAGCAATCTGCCAACTACAACAAGGAAAACTTTCAAAACCGCCAACAAATCCTAGAAGCTGGATTTTATCAAGCTATTTTAGAGGTCGTCTCTGATTTACTTTCAAACTCAAAAAATGCCAAAACAATTTTAGATATCGGTTGTGGCGAAGGATTCTATTCTCGCAAGCTTCAAGAAAGGAATCCTGACAAAACCTTCTATGCCTTTGACATCTCCAAAGATTCGGTCCAAATCGCTGCCAAGAGCGAACCCAACTGGGCAGTCAATTGGTTCGTTGGCGACTTGGCACGACTTCCTATAAAAGACGCTAGTATGGATATCCTGCTCGATATCTTCTCACCTGCCAACTATGGAGAATTTCGTCGCGTCTTATCCAAAGATGGTGTCTTGATAAAGGTCATCCCAACGGAAAATCACCTCAAGGAAATACGCCAGAAAGTACAAGACCAGCTGACAAAGAAGGACTATTCCAATCAAGATGTCAAGGAACATTTCCAAGAAAACTTTACCATCCTATCTAGCCAAACTGCCTCTCTGACCAAACCTATCACAGCAGAGCAACTCCATGCCCTACTCAGCATGACCCCTCTACTCTTTCATGTCGACCAGAGTAAGATTGACTGGAGCGACTTGACAGAGATTACCATTGAGGCTGAAATACTTGTTGGGAAAGCATTGTAAACTAGACTTCGCAAAAGTAGAAAACTTACTGAGAATCTTCAATATTACGAAAACGCATAAGAACAGGCGCTTAAACCTTAATCTTATGCGTTTTGTTATAGTTTCCATACATATTAAGTGGAAATCTTTGAAATCAGTTCTCTTAATAACCATTGAATACCATATAGTACATTTACCCCAAATATGATATAGGCCGTATAAATCAAGTATTTCGATTTCTCCCGTCTCAAAGAATAGATCTTGTACAAGATAAACAAATTTAAAATAATAAATAATAGAGACAAAATCTTCCTCCAAAAATCAATCCTAAAGGTACACAGCCAAGCATAGCCCTAAACTTTATTTTCGATTCGAGATAACAAACTTATCAATAAATAGCAAGTGAAATAAGGCGAGTGTAATTCCCAATAAGCAACCATGATAAGAGATTTCTTGATGGGTAAGGGGAAAAAGAGTATTATTACCCGCCAAGAGGCATGTCAAAATCACAAATAGTATCCAAAATAAATCAGTCCATTTATATTTTGAAAAATATTTTTTCCACATAAAAACACCTTCTTTCCTATAATTATATTATAACACTTTATGTAAGCGAATACAAAAAATATGAGGTAAGCAACTACGAAGAAACATAAGGCTGAAATAAAGTGTTATGCGTTCACTGTATCTATGATTTCTATCTTTTTAAAACAAGATTGACCCAAACCCACAGCATTCAAAAAAGCGAATTTCAATCGAAATTCGCTTCATAGGAAAGTGTATTAGTATAAATCTTGTATCTTATACTCAATGAAAATCAAAGAGCAAACTAGGAAGCTAGCCGCAGG
>DXLD01000180.1:0-2727 GCA_019414935.1 Streptococcus sp. | reverse complement strand
ATGCAATGCAATAGTTTGTCACTACTTCAAGATCGGTTTGTAGTAGAACTCCTTGGGATAGTAATTCTTTTAGAATAAAGGCCCACATCTTTTTACCGTCAGTATTAAGCTGAGATGGCGGTGGGGTGTTTTCGTTAAATGGACTGAACTCAGGCTCGTCTTTATTTAATTTTCTTTTACCGGGGTTGCCACGACGCTCTTTCACTTTCGTCGGAGTGGGCTTTCTTCCTCGCCCCGGCGTTGTTGCTATTCCTGTCATTTGGCGTTTACCCTAAATTTTTAATTTCGCGGTTGTGAAAATAGAGTTAGGGGGGCGGTTTCGATAGGTAAAACCTATAGAGATTTTACCACCCCCTACCCTTACAAAAACAATCGCACTTTAAACACTATTTCAAGCGTTCTCGCGCTGTTTTGAATTTATGGCATGAATTACATAAACTTTGTAGATTAGTTAAGTCATCACTACCACCGTGAGCCTTAGGGATTATGTGGTCAACAGTTGTAGCTGTTACAAACAGACCTTGCTTTAAACATTCTTGGCACAAGTAGTTATCGCGAACTAACACGACAGCTCTTATTTTTCGCCATTGAGCTCCATAACCACGCTGAGACGATGTCTTTCCTTTCTGATGTCTTTGCCAACCACAACCTTGATGTTCATCACAATAACCATTGCTGTTGATTGTTGTATTCTTACAACCTTGCTTTCTGCATGCTTTAGGTATTCTTGCTGGCATAGTTCCCACCAAAATAAAAAAGGCGAGTATTGTCACTCACCTTTTATTTACTTAACTTCTCTGTTTGCCACTCCCGAATTTTATCAATACGGTTTAAGCACATATCACGTTCACGTTTTAGGATTACCGCGTACTTTGTCACATCACCATAAGTATCACCAGCAAATGCCGTCTTATCTAAATGAGCGGTCAACGCTGCAGGTAATTGAGAACAACTCATTACAACAGGTTTATTGGCGCAAGAACTCAATAACATTACTAGGAGCGCTAGTATTAAAAGCATTACTGGTTTTAGCTTGTTTCGGTATAGATTTGATAACTGCATCTGATTTACTCCTTGCATCTGACTCCACCTGACTTAGCTCAAATGTGAGCTGTCTATTTCGCTCAGCATCTTCTTCTAATCGAGTGATCGTTTGACTTTGTGCAGCAATTGTTTCTTGGTGCGTTTTAATCTTCCCATTCAACCCGTCAATAGTTGCTGACTGATGATGAATCCATCCACACAATGCAAGAATTACAAACGCAGAAACAACGGAGCACACCAATAAAACCTTTACGAATCCGTTACTGATATATTGCCCGATACCAATCATGTTAAACCTCATAATAAATAGCGGTGCGGTTTAGGCTCTTTTGTTTACGCTTTCGCCATCTGATTTAATAGCTCCAATAACCGCACCGGCTAACCATGCACATAACAACTATACTTTATTGACTGGAGATAAACATAAATCACGTTCCCTTAATCTTCGTTTTAATATAGATTTATGCACCTTACCATTCACCCTGGAATAATTAGGGAAAGTATTACACATGCGAATAAAATCTTTATCAATTGCAGCTTTATAAAGCTGAGTCTTTTTAAAACGACCACTTTCTCTATCTAAGTAAAACCGAGAACCTTGACACCCAATGTTAAAAATTAATGAGCCCAAAGCATCTATTTGATTTTGGTTCATTTCATTGTATGGATAGTAATCAATAATGCACTTACTAACCTTGCCAAATCTTTTGCATACTGATCTGCTATTTCTTCATTGGTATAGGTTTTACCAATGATGACATTAGCGCCACCCGTAGTAGCCGCTCCGATACCAAATGTCCACTCTTTTGCTGCACATTGATACGGATTAGTTCTACAACCTTCTTCATCACCAGTTTCGCGTGCACCATTCTCAGAAATTATAATTCCTGATGAACGATCTTCAGAGTCATATACCAATCCAACAATTACACTAACTAAACAAACACCAAAAGCGCTAGCTTTTTTGAGTTTTGACATATTTATCACCCTGTATCATTTCACCGTTTTTGTCACGAACGCCCGCTCGAATTTCTTCGAGTTCTAACATTCGTTTTTTATAACGAGATTCACGTATATAACCACATATAGTGACAAGAACACCAATTAAAATAGACCATTCAGACAGAGTCATAGCTCCGAATAAAGCAGTTAGCCAACCATAAGCCTGAGACTCTACAGGCATGTCTTTGAGAATTTGCATTTATACCCACCATATTTTTTGGCAATAAAAAACCCCCGATGGAGAACCATCAGGGGTTTAAAAATCAATTCTTCGTTTGTAACGTGCAAAAACCGCACTATAGCTAATATAATACACTTTTAGTCTAGACTGTCAAGCATTTTACACAAAAAAAATTAAATACCTTAAATTTATTGCTTATTTATCCATTTCGTTGCTAACCATTCAAATTCACAAAATAGTTTATCATTATCACCACTTACTCTTCTAAGCTCCATAATATATGGCTTTAATGTATTCCAGTCTTTAATGACACTACTCTCGCTCATTCTTTTATAGATAGCTTCATCAAAAAGATCTTCTTTTATTCCGACACAAATAAATTCTATTGAATTAAGCACATCTAGCACAATGAAATTATGTTTTATTTCTTCATCTGTAGATTCTACTTTTTTATCTAATTTACAAGCCAGAGAAGTAAAATTCATTCCACTATCTCTCAT
>DXLD01000018.1:0-15687 GCA_019414935.1 Streptococcus sp. | reverse complement strand
ATTTGTCCTTTCTCGAGCTTAGCTGACTTCAACCCACTACAGTTGACAAAGAGCCCTATTTTCCCGTTCTGTTCTCTAAACCGCTTCAACTGCACAAAAAAGAGAGGCAGTGCCTCTCTTTGGGTTATTTTTCATCATTCATTTTTGACTTTACTTCATCATAAGATAGTGCATGAGATTCCTCTTCTACTGTTTCAGGCATCTTTCCTGTTTCATAAAGAGATTTAATTTGTGTACTATCCAATGTTTCGTATTTCAATAGTGCTTCTGCAATCAACTTGTGAGTTTCACGATTTGACTGAATAATTTCAGCAGCTTTATTTCGTGCTTCATTCAATAATGAACGAACCTCTTCGTCAATTTCATAAGCTGTTTGTTCTGAAATTGATTTTTGAGGACTTTGTGCACCAAACATGGCATGATTTCCTTCATATTGAACTGGACCAAGTTTTTCACTCATCCCGTACTCTGTAACCATTGCACGCGCCATTTGTGTCGCTTGTTCAAAGTCGTTTGAAGCTCCTGTAGTTTGGACGTTAAAGATAATTTCTTCAGCTACACGTCCACCCATTAAGCCAGCCAATTGCTCTTTCATATCTTCTTTAGATAGAAGCATTTGGTCTTCCTTAGGAAGTGCAATCATATAACCGCCTGCACGGCCGCGTGGTACGATAGTAACTTTATGAACAACACGGGCATTCGACAAGACTAGACCAACAATGGTATGTCCTGCCTCATGATAGGCAACCAATTCACGTTCTTTTTGTGAAACTGTCTTATCTTTCTTAGAAGGTCCAGCAATAACTCTATCTTCTGCTTCATCAATATCTGAGGCATCGATGATTGATTTATTGCGACGAGCAGCAACTAAAGCTGCTTCATTCAAGACATTCTCTAAATCAGCACCAACAAAGCCAGGAGTTTGTTGAGCCACTAATTTCAAATCAACATCTTCTGCTAAAGGCTTATTCTTAGCATGAACTTTCAAAATTGCTTCGCGCCCCTTAACATCAGGACGGCCAACCAATACTTTTCTATCAAAACGTCCTGGACGCAGAAGGGCAGGGTCAAGTACATCTGAACGGTTTGTCGCAGCAATAACGATAATTCCTTCATTACCCTCAAAACCATCCATCTCAATCAAGAGTTGGTTCAAGGTTTGTTCACGTTCATCATTTCCTCCGCCAAGACCAACTCCACGTTGACGTCCAACAGCATCAATTTCATCGATAAAGATGATAGCTGGTGCTGCTTTTTTTGCATCTTCAAAAAGAGAACGAACACGACTAGCTCCAACTCCGACAAACATTTCTACAAAATCAGAACCTGAGATACTAAAGAATGGAACACCTGCTTCTCCGGCAACTGCTTTAGCAAGCAAAGTCTTACCTGTTCCCGGAGGTCCCTCCAGAAGGACACCTGCTGGAATACGAGCTCCAAGTTTTGTAAATCGTTTTGGATCTTTTAAGAATTCAACAACTTCAACTAGTTCTTGTTTTTCTTCCTCAGCTCCAGCAACATCTGAAAATCTTACTTTAATATCTTCTTTATTTGCAGCTTTAGCCTTACTACGTCCAAAACTCATTGGGTTACGGCTATTATTTCCTCCCATATTTCCCATCATAGAGAATAGGAAGAAGAAAAGAATACCGAATGGCACAATGGATACAAGAATATTAATCCACATACCACTTGAACTTTCATGCTTAACAGTTACTTCCGCCTTATGATCAGAAGCAAGTTTTTGCAATTCAGATACTGTCGTATCTGAAGGAAGAATGATGCTTGAAAATTTCTCTACTGTTGTAGCAGAAGGAGAAAAGAACTGAATGCCTGTTTCTTCTTTACTTGTTTTAGGATTTTTATAAACACCTGAAACTTCGATAACACTGCCATTTGGTTGGTAAGTCAATTCTTTTACATTGTCATCGGTAATTTCTTTTACCAATTCTGTATAATTAATTTGCTCACTTTTCCCTGTAACACTACCGGTACTAAAATACTGATAACCTGTAACTAGGAAAAAAATAAGTAATAACCATAGAAAAGGATTTTTAATTAAACCATTATTTTGTTTTTTCATTAAAAATTGTTCTTTCTAATTTGAATACACTTCTTCTTTCAATACTCCAACATAAGGAAGGTTACGATAATTTTCTTTGTAGTCTAAGCCATAACCTACTACAAACTCATTTGGAATAGTAAAGCAGGTATAGTCTGCCTCAATTTCTACAACACGCCCCTCTGGTTTATCCAACAAGGTTGCAATGTTAACAGAAGCAGCTTCTCTTTCAATAAACATATCTCGCAAATTCTTCAAAGTTTGTCCTGTATCAATGATATCCTCTACAAATAGAACATGTCTTCCTTTGATATCTTGAGTCACATCTTGCTTGATATTAATGACACCACTACTTGCTGTTCCACCATGATAGCTAGAAACCATCATAAAGTCCATTTCAATATGTGTATCAATATGTTTAACCAATTCAGCCATAAAAGGAATAGATCCTTTTAAAATCCCAACTAAAATTGGATTTTTTCCTGCATAGTCTTTAGTGAGTTGAGCACCTAATTTTTTAGCAGCTTCTGTAATTTCATCGTGTGAAACGAGGATTTTTTTAATATCGTTTTCTAACATTTTTTTACCTATCTATTTTTTCTATATAAAGTACAGTGTTCATTATATCATTTTTCGTGTTTTTACTCAAATTACTGGTCGCAATTCCCAAAATTGAAACAATTTCACCAAATTGCTCAATAATCAGAGCAGATTTTCGCTTTTCCATAGGGATTTTCAAATCAATAAATAGACGTCTAAGTTTTTTTCTATGCCCATTTAGAATCAAAACATCTCCTGTTTTTCTAGGGCGAATGAGTATTGATGTTTCTCGTGAAACAGGTATTTGTTGAATTGAATCACCTTCTAAAGGAATTCCAAAGGAAAATTTATATCCTTGATAAGTAACTTGATTTTGATAGTGTAACACAAGTTCCTCTTCCTTTTCATCAGCCTGAGGACTGATTTTACAAATCTGAAACTGTTGGTACTCTTTTATCAATTCATAACCATTTTTAAGCGGATTACGATACTGGCTTTTAGTTTTTAAAATTTGTCTAACTTCTTTAAACTGAGCTTTTGTAAGATTCAAATCTGGAAAACGATTCAGATAAGTTTGAAGTAAAACTCTTTGTGTAGACTCAGAGTAAGAAAATAGCTGCTCTACATTTTCTACATCAATATTATTTGATAATTCAGCTATGGCTAAGTCATAATCTAAAATTTCATTGCCGATTCTCAATATTGCATCCCTAAACCGAGGATTTTCTTTTTCCAATTCTGGTAAGTAAGAGTTTCGAATACGGTTGCGCAAATAATGATTTTCCTGATTTGATATATCTTCAAAGTGAAAAATTGGTGGAAAGTCTTTTTTTTGAAAATGCAAGAAGGGACGAATGATTTCTATCTCTCCGACTACTTGCTTCTCCTTAATTCCTGATAGATAGCGCAAACGAGTGCCTCGAATCAAGCGCATCAAAATCGTTTCCACCTGATCATCAGCATGGTGGGCAGTGACTAAAGCTGTCGCACCTGTCTTTTTCATGACCTCTTGAAAAAAATCATAACGAAAATGTCGAGCACGCGCTTCTGAAAATTCACCTAAAAAATTACTGATATAAATAGGAAGCTCTGCTTCAGCAGCTAACTTCCTTAATTCCTGTTCTTCCCAATCTGATTCTACTCTCTGCTTATGATTCACATGAGCTAGAATCAATTCAATTTCTAACTCTTTTTGATACATAGATAATAGCTTAAATAGAAACATAGAATCTAATCCACCAGAAAGAGCTAGCACGACCTTAGCATGTTTTTTGAAATATCCCTTATTAAGAAAATGATTTAAAAAATCTTGTTCTCTCATTTTAGAACCTCATAAACATCTTTGGCTATCTGAGAAATTGTATCATAATCAGAATTCTTAGTGAAAATAGAAAGAATAAATGGAGAATCTGCATAGACAACACCCGTATCATGCTTAAATTCGTCCGCATCCCCAATTTTATGAGCTACCTTCACAGAAACACCTTTGGCAATTCGCTGATTATCAAAATCTGTTTTAGTCAAAGACTCTAGCACAAATCCATTTTGATTATAAATAGCTTCCATGACCTTCCCGGCCATCTTGGAAGAAATCAATTTTTCTTTTGGATCCCAATCATCTCCCATAATGGCAGACATCTTGGATTTGAATGTGGAATCAGATTGGTTTGAAATGTAATATCCCAATAGATTATGAGCTACATTATCAGATTCTTTTGATACTTTCGTAATTAAATCCTTTAGAGAATATTCTTTATTATCCTCTTTTTTAGGAAGACTCCCACTTCCCTCTGGTTTATAAGAACCTGGAAAATCATTGACTGCAGACACATATTTTACAGTCGTGTCTAACTGATAAAGACCCTCATTTATTTTTTCTTGCGTATAATAAAGATAAGGTAGTTTTAAAACACTAGCTGCATACATCTTTTCATCTTGATTGATACCAGCTTCTTTTCCAGTAGTCAGTTGCTTAACATAAATAGAAAATGAATCCTTCTGATATTTTTCCGATAACATTTCTTGGACTTTACTAATCCGATTATCTTCTTCAGAAGTTGATTCTTTAGCTACCCATCCAGCCTGATCAATATGTAGAAATTCTCTTCCTTCTACAAACATGGTCTTATCGATTGATACCTGAGAATAAGCTGATAAGGATGATTTCACTTCTTTTAAGTCATAAGGACTATTGTACAGTTTAAAATCAGATTCTAACCATACTTTTTTTATTGTAGGAGTTACCTCTGATTGATCATATAAAAATCGTTTGTCCGCAGCTATAAATTGGTGGTTGGATAACTTAAATACTGGAATTCCCTGTTTATTTAAGCGCCACTCGGTTATTTGGAAACTTGTTTTTGGAGTTAATTTTCCAGATTCCGCTACTAAATCTTCATTCGCATAGATAGGAACTTCTCCATAAACCATAGGAGAACTTAATTTTTCTCTAAAATAAATACCAAAGTCAGATTGTGAAAGGTAATAAATTTCTTTCGAAGTATAGACGACTTCTTTTTCTGTGCTAACGACTTTTGAGATGGTCAAAAAACTCGGTAGCAACAAAATAATTAAGAATTTACGCATTCTTCCTTTCCTTTTCTTCTTGTAAACGCAATAATTGATTTTTTTCAGCCAACTCTTCCAGCTTTTCATCCGATAGACTCAAAAATTGCTCTATTACATCTAATAAATTTTCCATTTCATCACCTTGGAAGCAAGTCAGGAATCGTATAAACAGCTTCCCGATTCTTAGAATAATAATATTTTGCACGCATGTATTTAGCAGCGTAATCTTCATCTTTCAACTTTGTGGCAAAAGCTGTCTCTTTCTCCTTTTCCTCACTCAAGGTTTGATACTGAGTTTGCAAGTCTGATAACTGTTGACGTCTTTGGAGTAATTGATGATAGCTTTGAGCAAGATTATAAGTTGGTAAAATGAACAATAAAATCATCAAAATAAGAACCCAACCCATGAAACGATTCCGTTTTTGTCGTTCTTTCATCAGATAGCGACGACGTTGGTGTTCATTTTGAATAAAAGAATTATTCAATTGTACGATATTTTTAGACATTTTCTTCTACCCGTGTTTCACTGATAATTTCATACATGCCTGCTGCATCTTCTTTTTTTGTACTATCTTTCATCTCCAGTACTTTTACAAGTAGCAACTTATTTCCAAAACGAATTTCAACTTGGTCATTAACTTTCAAATCCGTTGAACTTTTTGCCAAGATTCCATTTACCTTGATTCTACCTTTATCTGCTACTTCTTTTGCGACTGTACGACGCTTGATAATTCTTGATACTTTTAAATATTTGTCTAATCTCATTTTTATTACCTCAAATTATTATTGTATCATTTTTATCTACTTTATAGAAGAAAAATGTTAAAGGGAATTGCCTTCTTTCGACACTTTTATCTCTAATAAACTTTCTCCAAAAATGAGCAGACCTTCTAAAATTTCATAGTCCTTCTTGTTTCGAACATCAAATACAACTTCCATTAATCCCTTATTCTCAGCTATGGCTGCTTTTAAGTTCGTTGCGGATAAAGCTTTAAAATAATCTTGAACCAAGAACAATCGCTGAGTAATTTTTTCAAATTGAACTGTAATCTTATTTTCTTTTCGTTCCACACGTTGAACAAAGACCTTGTCAAGATAAGACTTAATCAAACCAATCTCTAAAAGATAGGCTACTACGTCTGGGTACTCTCCAAATCGGTCCATCAACTCTTCTTGTAACTCTTCATAGTTGACACGGTTGTCAATTTGACGAATTTTTTTATAAATTTCAATCTTATGTCGTTGGTCTGAAATATAAGTATCAGGAAGATAGGCATCAATTTGTAAAATCAATTCGGTATTTCCTTTGGTTCTTGTATTCCCATTACCATGTCGTTTAGCAATAGCTTCCTCCAATAACTGCGAATACAATTCAAAACCAACAGAATCAATGAAACCAGACTGGGATTTTCCTAAAAGATTTCCTGCTCCACGAATCGAAAGATCTCGCATTGCAATCTTAAATCCAGAGCCCAATTCTGTAAATCCTTTAATCGCTTCTAATCTCTTCTCGGAGACTTCACTGATTGATTTTTCTGGACGATACATGAGATAGGCATAAGCAATACGATTACTACGACCGACTCTTCCTCTTAACTGATACAAGGTTGACAAGCCCATATGATCCGCATTTTCAATAAATAAAGTATTGGCATTTGGAATGTCCACTCCTGTCTCAATAATGGTAGTTGTCACCAAAATATCATACTGACCTTCAATGAAATCCAGTAGAGTATTTTCTAACTGAATCTCACTCATTTGCCCATGAACATACCCAATCGAAGCCTCTGGAATCAACTCCTGTAATTCTGAAACCTTCTGGTCAATTGTGTCAACTTTATTGTAAAGATAGTAAATTTGACCTCCACGTTCCATTTCACGCAATACAGCATCACGAATCACACTATCATTCTTTTCTAAAACATAGGTTTGCACTGGATAACGATTAGTCGGCGGAGTTTCAATAACAGACAAATCTCTGATTCCCAACATAGACATGTGAAGGGTACGAGGAATTGGCGTTGCTGTCAAGGTCAGGACATCTACTTGTTTTTTCAGTTCTTTCAAGGTTTCCTTATGCTTGACACCAAATCGCTGTTCCTCATCAATAATCATCAAGCCCAAATCAGCAAACACAACATCTTTTGACAAAACACGATGGGTTCCAATCAAAATATCAACTTGACCGTTTTTCAATTTTTCAAGTGTTTCAATCTGCTCTTTTTTACTTCTAAAGCGACTCAATACATCAATATTAACTGCAAAATTTTGGAATCGTTCCTTAAAATTCGTATAGTGCTGTTGCGCTAAAACCGTCGTCGGAACTAGAACGACAACCTGTTTGTGATCATTGACTGCCTTAAAGGCTGCACGCATAGCAACTTCAGTCTTTCCAAAACCAACATCCCCAACTAAAAGTCGATCCATTGGTTGAGAAGCCTGCATATCTCTCTTGATTTCCTCAACACTACGAAGTTGATCATCCGTTTCAACATAAGGGAAGGCATCATCAAAAGCATGTTGATCCTCATCATCAGCTGAGAAAGCAAAACCCTTCAACTGGCTGCGTTCAGAATAAAGTTTAATTAAATCGTCAGCTATATCCTCTACCTGGTTCTTAACTTTTTGCTTTGCTTTTTTGAAATGACCATCATTTAATTTATTGAGTTTAGGTGCTTTACCGTCACTTGAAACGTATTTGGAAAGTAGATGAATTTGTTCCACTGGGATAGAGATTTGATCCCCGTTTTGGTATTGAACACTAACATAATCACGGTGAATCCCTTTGATTTCAATTGTTTCAATCCCTAGATATTGACCAATTCCATGGATATGGTGAACAACGTAATCTCCTTTTTCAAGTTCATTGTAATCTTTTAATCTCTCTGCATTTGAAACATGTTGTCTTCGAAAACGACGTTTTAATTTCTTTTGAAAAATTTCATGTTCAGTAATCACCAAAATTTTTTCATCTACAAAATGAAAACCATGTCTGAGATTGCCCTCGATTAAGTTTACAGATTCTTTACAAATGCTTGACTTATTTCTGGAATCCAATTTAATCTGATATTCCTCTAAAACATCCTCCAATGTTTTACTTCCCATTGAATTGCTAGACTGCAGGATAATAGTATAATCCATTTTTTTATATCGTTCAATTTCTTCTTTTAAAAAAGAAAATTGATTGAAAAACTCTTGCATAGGATATTGATTAAATTGATAAATTTGGTCAAACTTGAGATTACCTAAACCCTTTTGCAGATTAGAGAAAAAGGTAACCGGACTCTGTTTTTTATAGATTTGTTCTGTATCAGCAAAATACTGCATCTCAGAAAATGCTTTACTATTCTGTAATTCTTCTGTAAAGTACTGCGCTAATTCTCTTTCAAAGACTTCATACTGATTCATTAATTTTTGATAATCATCAAAGAATATTGGGGTGTTTTTTTCAATATAATCAAATACAGTCCATGTCTTATCATAGCATAAAGATAAAAATTTCCGTGAATCAGAATGCATTTGTTTTTGGTGAAAACTTGAAAGAATTTCTTCTAGGTATGATCTCAAAATAGGTGATAAGGTCTTTGAAATTTGTTTTTCTAAAGATGACTGACCTCGTTGATAATCCTTTTCTCTCAAAAGCATATCACTAGCTGGAAAGATAGTGAGTTCTGTCTGATTTTCTTTCGATAATTGTGTTTCGACTTCAAATGACCTAATACCATCGACTTCATCACCAAAAAACTCAATTCGGCAAGGTTCTAACTGGGATATTTCAAAAATATCTAAAATATCTCCTCGCAGACTAAATTCTCCTTGAGTTTGTACTTGTGTAACTTTTCGATAGCCTATCTCCTTTAACTGATGGATAAGCGCATGTTGGTCATATTCTTCACCAACTGAGATTGTTACAATACTATCTTTGAATACATTTGGAGACGGTAAAAGCAATCGACTTGCTGCGATATTACAAACCAAAATCCCTTTCTTAGACGGATCAGTCAAAAAACGCAAGGCTTCGACCCGTGAAATGATTTTTTCTTGTGAAGACATCAAGAACTCGACCATGGGGGAGTCATCTACCAAAAATGGATAGACAAGTTCCTCACCCAAGATAGAGATAAGATCACTAACAAGTCCTTCTGCTTCTCCATAAGTTGACGTCAATAACACAATCTTATCTTCTTTTTCTAAACTGCTTGCAATTGCAAGAGCCTTAGTAGACGTTGATAAGCCAAGTATTAGTTGTCTTTTCTTATCTGTTAAACTTTGATGCCATTTTTTAATCTGATCATTTTCTGAGAATAAATCTAATAAGGTCACCATTTATCCGTTATACCTCTGCATTATTTTCTCAAAGTTTTTCTCTTGCAAATAATAGTTTACAGCATCGTCAACCTTGTCAATAGACTGTAAAATACCAATATAATCATCCTTGTCAAAGGTACTCAAAACATGGTGAACAACTGACATTCCATTTTTAGGTCTTCCAATTCCAATCTTAACACGATTAAAGGTCTGAGTCCCTATATGTTGAATAATAGACTTGATACCATTATGACCACCTGCGGAGCCCTTTGCTCTTAAACGAATCTTTCCAACTTCCATGTCAAGATCATCGTAAATGATGAGTAAATCTTCAATATCCAAACCATAATAAGTCAATAAAGCATGAACCGCTTTTCCACTTTCATTCATAAATGTCGTTGGTTTGACAAGATAAATTTTTTCTCCATTTAGGAAAAAGGATGCTAGGTCAGCTTGAAATATATTATCATGTTTAAAAGTGACATTTTGTTTTTTAGCTAATTGGTCAATCAGCATAAAACCAACATTGTGTTTGGTCTCAAAATATTTATCCCCTGGATTGCCCAAGCCTACAAGTAATTTGGTCATTTATTTTTCCTTTCAAAAGCCAAAAGGGTTGGAATTTTTTTCCAACCTAATTGACACTATTTATTAATTTTTTTAGACATTAAAGCGGAATTCCATGATATCGCCATCTTGAACGATATATTCTTTTCCTTCTTCACGCAAGCGTCCAGCTTCTTTTACGGCCTTTTCAGATCCGTATTTCACTAGATCCTCATATGACATGGTTACTGCACGAATAAAGCCTTTTTCAAAGTCTGAGTGGATAATACCAGCTGCTTGAGGAGCCTTCATACCACGTTTGAAGGTCCAAGCGCGAACTTCTTTTTCACCAGCTGTGAAGTAAGTTCCCAGTCCAAGCAAGTGGTAAGCTGCACGAGTCAACTTGTCAACTCCTGATTCTGTCAACCCAAGTGCTTCAAGAAACTCTTGCTTGTCCTCTTCGTCTAACTCAGAAATTTCTTCCTCAGCACGCGCAGAAATAACGACTACTTCAGCATTTTCTGTCGCTGCAAATTCACGAATTTGTTTAACATAGTCGATAGAATCAGGTTCTGAAACCACATCCTCGTCCACATTGGCAACATAGAGCACTGGTTTAGTCGTCAAAAGGAAGAGACCTTTTACAACCTTTTGTTCCTCATCTGTAAATTCAATAGTTCGAGCTGATTTCCCATCTTCAAGGACTGGTTTAATCTTTTGAAGAACATTAAATTCTTCCACAGATTCTTTATCTTTTTGCGTACGTGCCATCTTTTCTACACGCGCATAACGCTTATTAACTGACTCTAAGTCAGCAAGAATCAACTCCAGGTTAATGGTGTCAATATCCGCAAGTGGATCCACAAAGGCATCTTCACGTCCTTGCTCACGCATAACATTTTCATCATCAAAAGCACGAACTACGTGAACAATCGCATCTACTTCACGGATGTTGGCCAAGAATTTATTCCCTAGTCCTTCTCCTTTTGAAGCTCCTTTTACAATCCCTGCGATATCTGTAAATTCAAATGTTGTTGGAACTGTCTTTTTAGGAGTAATCATTTCAGTTAGTTTTTGTAGACGTTCATCTGGAACTTCTACCATTCCAACGTTTGGATCAATCGTCGCAAATGGGTAATTTGCTGCCTCTGCTCCTGCTTTTGTAATTGCATTAAATAGTGTTGATTTACCAACGTTTGGCAAACCAACGATACCTGCTGTTAAAGCCATATTTTCTCATTCTCCGTTTTCATTTCAATCCCTAATATTATAACACAAAAAGGGAAAACTTGCTAACCCTCTAACTAAGGGTTCTTAGTCAATAATTTTATTCATTTTTCTATCAAAATCATAGCGCCCCATCATGACAACATGGTCACAATTACTGCATTTGATTTTGATATCTGCTCCAACACGTGTAATTTCCCAACGATTGGCTTTTTTACCAGTTGACTTGATTGTACAAGCGTGTGGTTTTTTCATCTCAACAAAATTTCCAACTTGATACATACTACTCTCCTTTTCTTTTTTGATTATATCATAAAAGAGGCGAGCTAGGCTCAACCTCTTTCACTTAATTTGTACGAACTGGGGTGATAAGTTGCATGAAGTCCTCTTCAGTATCAGCTGGCACAAGAGTAAATGGACGAACAGCTGAGATAAAGCTAATAGTCACCTTTTCGCTATTTAAAGCCTTGAGGGAATCAATCAAGTAAGTTGGGTTGAAACTAATGGTCAAATCTTCACCAGTAACCTGATCAGTATCGATTTCTTCGTTTACTTTACCAACTTCTGGAGAGTGAACATAGGCGCTAACAATTCCATCTTTAATTTCAAGTTTCACAGTACCATTTTGAGTCGCACTTGATAAAAGACGAGCACGCTCCATTGACTGGCGTAAGTTTACCACATCAAAAGTAATAGTAGTGTTAAAGTCTGTTGGAATCAAACGATCTGTATCAGGATAGTTTCCTTCTAGGAGACGAGTATAGAAGCTAATATTTTCGCTTCTAAAGAGGATTTGGTTATTGGCAAAGAAAATCTCTACAGTTTCGATATCATCTGTAAATACCGCTGAAAATTCGCGTAGAGAACGGCTAGGAATGACAACATCAAAATCATCACTATTTTTCTCAAGCGTTAATTTTTTCTGGCTTAGGCGATGAGAGTCTGTTGCCACTGTTTTTAGCTCCTTGTGTTGACTTAATACAAAATGAACACCTGTTAAAATTGGACGACTCTCTTGTGTACTTGCAGCAAATGCTGTTTCATTGATAATTTTCTTGAGTAATTTTGTTTCAAGAACCAAAGGAGTGCTTGCTGAAATTTCTTGGATTCGTGGATATTGTTCGCTATCTTTTCCTTTGAGGGTAATTTCTGATTTGCCACTGGTTAAAACAATTTGATTTTGTTCAATTTCTTTAAAATCAAGAGTCACATCAGGTAGACTAGATACCACATTGATAAAGAAAGAAGCTTCAAGAAGGATAGAACCTAAAGAAGTAATCAATAGCCCAGCATCTTCATTTTTTTGAGAAATAAAATTTTCAATTGAAATTTGACCATTTGAACCAATTAAAGTAACACCTTCGTTGGTCACGTCAATTTTTACTGTTGATAAAATAGGAATGGCATTTTTAGAACTAATAGCTCTCTTAGTGATATTTAATGCTTGTAGAAATAAATTTTTATTAATTGAAAAATGAATCATGGATTCTCCTTTATTTATTTTTAGTATTAGAAGGATAATAGTAATAATAGAGTCTGTGAAATCTGTGGAAAACAGACTAAAAGTAAGGCATACCAAGTTTTTTGGATTGTTTAAAAAATGTGGATAAAAAAGATAAAAAAGCGAAAGTTATCCACAGGTTATTTAATTTTCTTTTTGATTGATTCAATTTCTAAACGTAAATTATCGTCTTCATCAATCAAAGATTTAATTTTGGCATGGGCATGAATGACTGTTGTGTGATCTTTACCACCAAATTCCTTCCCAATTTTTGGAAGACTATTATCTGTTAGTTCTCTAGATAAATACATGGCTACTTGACGGGCTAATACAATATTTTGAAGGCGTCTACTTCCCTTCATTTCTTTGACACTGACACCATAAAAGTTACCAACTTCATTTTGGATTTTATCAATTGGGATAACGAGCATTTGGTTAACATCTTGTTTACGTGCCCTAATAGCCTCTGCAGCGATATCGATAGTGATATCCTTAATCTTCTTCACTCGGGCAATTAAAGTGATGTCGTTGATTGCTCCTTCAAGTTCTCGGACGTTTGAATCAAATTGACCAGCTAGGTATTCTAGGGTATCACTTTGGAAATGGTAGTCTAAATGCTCTGTTTTACTTTGTAAAATGGCAATACGTGTCTCAAAGTCAGGTGGTGTGATGTTTTGCGTCAAGCCCCAACTAAAGCGCGTGACAAGCCTCTCCTCGAGCCCTTCTAGATGTTTTGGACTTCGATCACTCGTTAGGACAATCTGTTTTTGCTTGTCATGAAGGGCGTTAAAGGTATTGAAAAATTCTTCCTGAGTTGCGACTTTTTTTCCGCTGAGTGACTGGATATCATCGATTAACAAAAGATCAAGACTACGATAGGTTTTTTTAAATTTTTCCATTTCCCCAAGTCTTAGGTGATCAAGAAAGTCATTAATAAAGCTTTCAGCAGGTATGTATTTGACACGCGCATTTGGAATATTTTTTAGAATTTCATTTCCAATAGCGTTTAACAGGTGAGTCTTACCAAGCCCAGGTCCTCCATAGATAAAAAGAGGATTATAGGTTAAGGCCAAATCTTCAGAGACAGCCAAAGCTGCTGATACTGCCCAGACATTTCCATCTCCTTGAATAAAATTATCAAAGGTATACTTTTCTTTTAATCCAGTATCCGAATAAGGAATAGATGCTAACTTTGGACTATAGTCATAAAGAGTTGAATTTGGAGCTTCTTCAACTTGTGAGATAGTCGTATCTTGAGGTTTGATGAAAATATAGTGGGGAGTTATTTCAGCGTCATAAATTTCAAATCCAGCAACTACAATAATATCTTTTAGCTGTTTTTCCCAGACCATTTCCATTTCAGATCGTGGTAAAAATATAGTGGCAACATTTTCCTCTACCTTAATGAGTTCAGCTTGAATAGCATAGAAATCATACATGGATCGAGTCAGTCTTTCTTGAGCAAATTCTAAGATACGATTCCAAAATTGTTTTTCTTTCAATCCTTTCGCCTCCTTTACTATTTAAAAGTTTAATGCTAGACTTATTTTACCATAGATAGCAAGAATTTTCCACAAGCTGTGAAAAATAATCCACAATGTTATCAAGTTTTATCCACAGGTTGGGGATAAAATCAGAAACTATTGATTTATTAAGTTTTTTATTGAAAAAAATAGTGGATAACCTTGTGAGAGAAAAAAATAAAAGAACAGCCTTATTTCAGGCTGTTGATAATTCTATTGTATTCTTCTTGATTTGAAAAAGAAATAATGATTTTTCCACTATCTTTTTTAGATAGTTTGATTTCTACATCTAATCCGAGTAGTTTTTTTAACTGTTCTTCTTCATTTTGTATGAAATGATTCGTTTTTTGAAGTTTCTTTTGTTTTTTCTCTGTCAGAAGAGATTCTAACTTCCTTACAGAAATGTCTTCCTCGATGATTCGTTGAAAGAAATAGTCTTGTTGTTCCTTGTTCAACCCAACTAGAGAACGCGCATGGGCTTGTGATAGTTTGCCATTTTCTACTTCTGAGAGGATCTGTTCTGGCAAGGAAAGCAAGCGAATAGAGTTGCTGATATAAGGACGAGACTTGCCCATTTTATCTGCAATTTCAGTATGGGTGAATCCTTTATCTATGAGAGATTCATAGGCGCGTGCTTCTTCTATTGGGTTTAAATTTTCTCTCTGTAAATTTTCAATGATGGACTGGACCATCATCTCTTGATCTGAAAGCTGTTTAACAACAGCTGGGATAGACGTTAGACCAGCTAAACGTGAAGCCCGATAGCGTCTCTCTCCTGCAAGGATTTCATAACCAATAACAGGAGATTGACGAACAATAATCGGTTGAATGACTCCATTTTCTTTTATAGATTGAGCTAGTTCATCTAGTTTTTCTCTATCAAATTCTTTTCGAGGTTGATAGGGATTTTTTTGTATATCTGTGATAGAAATCATTTCAAATTTTTCCATGATTCTACACTAACACATCTTTTCTCTTATGTAAAGGTTTCTTTACATAGATGTCAATTAAGATTCTAAATCACCTGAACTCTTGTCAAGTTTAATAGATGTAGTTTCTTCTTTACCGTTACGATAGTAAGTTATCTTAATGGTGTCTCCGATAGAATGATTGTAAAGAGCACTTTGTAAGTCTGTTGATGAAGCAATCTCTTTGTCATCTACTTTTGTAATAACATCGTATTTTTCAAGGTGACCATTTGCAGGCATATTGCTTTGTACAGAACGAACAACTACACCAGATGTTACATTGCTTGGAATATTCAGTCTTCTAATATCACTTGTATTAATATTTGAGAGATTGACCATTTGAATTCCCAAAGCTGGACGAGTCACTTTTCCGTTCTTTTCTAACTGTTCAATAATATTGATAGCATCATTTGCAGGAATTGCGAAACCAAGGCCTTCTACAGA
>DXLD01000179.1:0-2779 GCA_019414935.1 Streptococcus sp. | reverse complement strand
CCATGTTAGTCGCAATGGTAACAGCACCACGTTGACCAGCATTCATGATGATTTGAGCTTCTTTATAGTGGTTCTTAGCATTCAAGACTTCGTGGGGTACGCCAGCTGCGACCAATTTCTTAGAAATGTAGTCACTGGTTTCAACCGCTACTGTACCAACCAAGACAGGTTGACCTTTTTGGTAACGAGCCTTAACGTCTTCGACAACCGCCTTAAACTTAGCTTCAATGCTAGCAAAAAGCAAGTCTGGATGGTCAATACGTTGAACAGGACGGTTTGTTGGGATTGGAATAACACGAATGTTGTAGATTTCACGGAATTCTTCTTCCTCAGTCTTACCAGTACCCGTCATACCAGACAATTTCTTGTACATACGGAAAAGGTTTTGGTAAGTGATTGAGGCAGATGTCTTGGTTTCATCCTGGATTGGCACACCTTCTTTGGCTTCAATGGCTTGGTGCAATCCATCAGAATAACGACGACCTTCCATGGTACGACCTGTAAATTGGTCGACGATCAAGATTTCTTGCTCTTCGCTCACCACATAGTCAATATCGAGAAGCATGATGTAGTTGGCACGAAGGGCATTATCGATAAAGTGAGTCAGAGCTACGTTTTCGATGTCATAAAGGTTTTCAAGCTTGAAGTAGCTTTCAGCCTTGTCAATCCCTGAATCAGACAAACCAATAGTCTTAGACTGCACATCAATGATGTAGTCGTCTTTGTCCAACGATTTTACATAGTGGTCTGCCATGTGGTAGAGCTGACTAGTTTCAACCGCATTAGCACCTGATACAATCAAAGGTGTACGGGCCTCATCAATCAAGATTGAGTCAACCTCATCGACCAAGGCATAGTTAAGCGGACGTTGTACCATGTTTTCAGCACGAACGACCATGTTATCACGAAGGTAGTCAAATCCGATTTCTGAGTTGGTTGAGTAAGTAATATCACACTCATAGGCTTCTTTTTTCTCCATTGGAGATTTGGCAGCCAAGTTAATTCCTACTGACAAGCCAAGCCATGAGTACAATTCACCCATCTCAGTCGCGTCACGCTCTGATAGGTATTCATTGACCGTAACTACGTGAACCCCTTTACCTGAAAGGGCATTGAGGTATACCGGCATGGTCGCAGTCAAGGTTTTCCCTTCCCCTGTACGCATCTCTGGCACGTCACCATGGTGAAGAACGATTCCCCCCATGACCTGAACCTTATAAGGGAAGAGACCTAGGACACGTTTGGCACCCTCACGGACAACCGCAAATGCTTCATAAAGCAATGAATCCAGTGATTCTCCATTTTGATAACGTTCTTTAAATTCAACTGTTTTTGCTTTTAGTTGGTCATCAGTCAAAGCAGCCATTTGGTCTTCGTATTTGAAAACCTTGTCAGCCATCTTTTCCAGACGACGGATTTCTCCTTTATCATTTTCGATAATTGTTTTTAAAATATTAGCCATGTTTTTCCTTACTTTAAATTCCGAATATTTTAGAATGTTCTTTTAATTTTAGCACAATTACTGATTATTTTCAAGGAAGAATCCCCATTTTGAAAAGGAAAAAGAGGCTAGTTTCCAAGCTAACCTCTCTGATTTTTATGATACTTTAATTGCCAAAAATCGGCAAAATGGCAATAGGATAAATAGATTTATCCAAAGAGAAAAACAGCAGATCAATCCAAAAACAAAGAGACTGACTTTCTTGGACAGCAAGGCCATCAAAATCGACAGAATTCCAAAAACTAGTAAAACTTTCTGCATGATTAAGAGATTGATAGATATTCCCAGAACTGGTTTATCCCAAGGAAGAAAGAAGAAAGCAATCCAGATCAACAGAACTAAACCAATATAGACCTTAGAATAGCGTGTAATAAATGATTTTAGACGTGTCATTAGCTACCTCCTATCAATAAAAACCATATAAATCAATACCTTCCACCTTTTGACTCCCCTAGTTCTCGTCTCAAGCGAAACATGTTTTTGAAAAAGATATATTCTAACCAGTCACTGCCTAGAGATAAGACTATCAAAAGCAACCAAACACCCCAAGTACTAGCATCTGATACATAATTTAGAACAAAAGGGAAAAATAAGAATGAAAAAATTGTCATATCCAAGCTAAACAGAGCTAAAAGGGAAATATAAATCCAGTAGAAATAGTAGATAATGGGGAAAAACTTACTGTTTCTATCAGCATTATCTATCCAATAAAAAAAGTAAAAGCAGGGAAATAAGAGTATCAAATGAAACCAATTAAACGACAGTTTCATCATCGACACCTCCTCTTTAAAATTGTTTTCTTTAGTTTCATTCTATTAAATGTTCTTACCAATATAAATCAATGCTTTCCACCTTTAGACTTCCCCAGTTCCCGTCTCAAGCGAAGCATTTTTTTGAAAAAGATATAGGTTAACCAAGAACTGGAAAAAGCAATAAGTAGTAATAATAGCCAAATGCCCCAAGACTTGATGTCTGCCACATTTCTCAAGACGATATTGAAAAGCAGGACTGAAAAAACTGTCCAAGCAAGGCTAAAAAGAGCATAGAGGGTGATGTAAATCCAGTAAAAATAGTAAAAAATTGGGAAAAATTTACTATCTCTGTTGGCCTTTTCAATCCAGCTGAAAAAGTAAAAACAGGGTAATAAGATTAACAATTTAAACAAATGTTCCATCATCAACACCTCTTTTTGGTAGCGCTTTCTTTAACTTCATTTTATCAAAAAAATCTGGAAATGTCATTCCAGATTCTACTTTTTTATTTAAGTTTTCTTGCAAT
>DXLD01000178.1:0-2788 GCA_019414935.1 Streptococcus sp. | reverse complement strand
AACGTAAAGCAGTTGAAGCAGGTCTTGTACAATCTGGTGACGATATCGTTATCGTAGCTGGTGTACCAGTTGGAGAAGCTGTTCGTACAAACACAATGCGTATCCGTACAGTACGTTAATTAAAATAAAAAGAGCCTATCATATCAAGCTTTCTAGCCTGTATGATGGGCTTTTTTGTGTCGGGGGGCAAAACTTTTTACTTTCGATTTAATGCGACGGTATCAAGTGGATCAAGTACTGTTTGCTCCATACCTTTAATAATGTGAGTTTTGATTTGATGGGGCCACTTAGCTTCTTTAAAAGTTGTGTCATGACAGTTTTATTGGGATCCTAATTTTCTTCTCGCAATCTTCATAAAGTATTTAGTTTAGAAACTGATAAAAAAATAACTCCCTGATGATTCAAGGAGTTATTTCTATCTAAATTAGTTTTTAGAAGCAGCTTGGAATTCTGGGTTTTTCCATGCTTCGTCAATAATAGCTTGTAATTCATTTGCAGATGCTTGCATTTTTTGAGTTTCTGCGTCGTTCAATGGGATATTTACTGGACGAACAATACCATGTGCACCAACAACAGCTGGTTGACCGATAAATACATTCTTAACTCCGTATTGACCTTCTTGGAATACTGAAAGTGGAAGTACTGCGTTTTCGTCGTCCAGGATTGCTTTAGTTATACGAGCAAGGGCTACTGCGATACCGTAGTATGTTGCACCTTTTTTGTTGATGATTGTGTAGGCTGCATCACGAACACCTTCGAACAATTCAATCAATTCAGCTTCTTGAACATTTTGAGTGTCTTTAAGGAATTCTTCAAGGTTTACACCAGCGATGTTAGCGTGTGACCAAACAGCGAACTCAGAGTCACCGTGTTCACCCATAATGTAGGCGTGGACTGAACGAGCATCAACATCCAATTTTTCAGCAAGTGCTTGACGGAAACGAGCTGAGTCAAGTGAAGTACCTGAACCGATAACGCGTTCTTTAGGGAATCCAGAGAATTTCCAAGTTGAGTAAGTCAAGACGTCAACTGGGTTAGCAGCAACAAGGAAGATACCTTTGAAACCTGATTCAACAACTTGAGTTACGATTGATTTGTTGATAGCAAGGTTTTTACCTACAAGATCAAGACGAGTTTCACCTGGTTTTTGAGGAGCACCTGCAGTGATTACAACAAGGTCAGCGTCTGCACAGTCAGAGTATTGAGCTGCATAGATTTTTTTAGGTGAAGTGAAGGCAAGGGCGTGACTAAGGTCAAGCGCGTCACCAACAGCTTTTTCATGCAATTGAGGAATTTCGATAATTCCAAGCTCTTGTGCAATTCCTTGGTTAACAAGTGCAAAAGCGTAAGAAGAACCTACAGCACCATCACCGACAAGGATAACTTTTTTGTGTTGTTTAGTTGAAGTCATTATTCTAAACATCTCCTTAATTTTATTCAGGGATTTCCCCAGTTATTTCAATTTTATCACTTTTAAAAAGCTTTGTCACGGATATACATTTCAGTTCTTGATGTAAACGTTTTAGTGGTTTTAGATACCTGAAATATAGCGGACATTATGGTATAATATAGTTAATTACTAATAGTGAAATGAGGCATTTATTAATGCAGGATAGAAATTTAGTGAATGTCAATCTGACAAAGGAGATGAAGACGAGCTTTATCGACTACGCCATGAGTGTTATCGTAGCGCGGGCTCTTCCTGATGTTCGAGATGGCTTAAAACCCGTTCACCGTCGGATTCTCTACGGAATGAATGAATTGGGAGTTACTCCAGACAAACCTCATAAAAAATCTGCTCGTATTACAGGGGATGTCATGGGTAAATATCACCCACACGGGGATTCCTCTATCTATGAAGCCATGGTCCGTATGGCTCAATGGTGGAGCTATCGTTACATGCTTGTAGATGGTCATGGGAACTTTGGTTCCATGGATGGTGATGGTGCTGCCGCCCAGCGTTACACTGAGGCACGTATGAGCAAGATTGCTCTGGAGATGCTTCGTGATATTAACAAAAATACAGTTGACTTCGTTGATAACTATGATGCCAATGAACGTGAACCCTTGGTCTTGCCAGCGCGCTTTCCTAATCTTTTGGTTAATGGAGCAACTGGTATTGCTGTTGGGATGGCAACCAATATTCCACCTCATAACCTGGGTGAAACCATTGATGCAGTGAAGTTGGTCATGGACAATCCTGAAGTGACTACTAAGGACTTGATGGAAGTTTTGCCTGGGCCAGATTTTCCAACTGGTGCCCTTGTAATGGGGAAATCAGGTATCCATAAGGCTTATGAGACAGGTAAAGGTTCTATAGTTCTTCGTTCTCGTACTGAAATTGAAGAAACTAAGACTGGCCGTGAGCGCATCGTTGTAACAGAATTTCCTTATATGGTTAATAAAACCAAGGTGCATGAGCATATTGTTCGTTTGGTTCAGGAAAAACGCATTGAGGGGATCACAGCAGTACGTGATGAGTCAAACCGTGAAGGTGTTCGATTTGTTATCGAAGTGAAGCGAGATGCCTCTGCCAATGTTATTCTTAATAACCTCTTCAAGATGACCCAGATGCAAACCAACTTCGGGTTCAATATGTTAGCGATTCAAAATGGTGTACCGAAGATTTTGTCTCTTCGTCAGATTTTGGATGCTTATATCGAGCACCAAAAAGAAGTGGTTGTTCGTCGTACCCGTTTTGATAAGGAAAAAGCAGAAGCGCGTGCTCATATCTTAGAAGGTCTCTTGATTGCGCTAGACCATATCGATGAAGTGATTCGTATCATCC
>DXLD01000177.1:0-2836 GCA_019414935.1 Streptococcus sp. | reverse complement strand
CAACTAGTCGTGTCTTTAACATGGACAAGGAAGAACTGGCTCGTCCGTCAGTAAGCTCATTGTTTAAAAATCAAGGGATTTATAATGCTTTGCTAGGAGTCTTTCTCCTGTATGGGATTTATTTCTCACAGAATTTAGAAATTGTGACTATTTTTGTCTTATTTGTGATTGGGGCTGCGGCCTATGGCTCTCTAATAGCAGATAAGAAAATTATTTTGAAGCAAGGTGGACCAGCTATTTTGACCTTGATTAGTATTTTATTCTTTAAATAAACTCAAAAATCAATCCTAGTCTCGCTAATCCTTTTCATTCCAGAATAAGGGAAATATGTTATACTTGTCTTTAAGAAAAGTGTTTCATGAAATCATTTGTAAGGAGATAGAAATGAAAGTATTAGTGACAGGTTTTGAACCCTTTGGAGGGGAAAAGGTCAATCCAGCTTTGGAGGCCGTTAAAGGTTTACCAGCTGAAATCCATGGTGCTGAGATCCGTTGGCTAGAAGTGCCAACAGTCTTTCACAAATCGGCCCAAGTATTGGAAGAAGAAATGAGTCGTTATCAACCTGACTTTGTCCTTTGTATCGGCCAAGCAGGTGGAAGAACCAGCTTGACACCTGAGCGAGTAGCCATTAATCAAGACGATGCACGCATTCCTGATAACGAAGGTAATCAACCGATTGACCTTCCCATTCGCCCAGATGGTGCTTCGGCCTACTTTAGTAGTTTGCCGATTAAAGCGATGGTTCAAGCTATAAAAAAAGAGGGATTACCGGCCTCTGTTTCCAATACGGCAGGGACTTTTGTCTGCAATCATTTGATGTATCAGGCCCTCTATTTGGTAGAAAAAAAATTTCCACATGTTAAGGCAGGTTTTATGCATATTCCTTATATGATGGAACAGGTGGTGAATCGGCCTAC
The DNA here is from genome assembly GCA_019414935.1 of Streptococcus sp. Lineage (GTDB taxonomy): Bacteria > Bacillota > Bacilli > Lactobacillales > Streptococcaceae > Streptococcus. Next base: position 1,919 of record DXLD01000177.1, on the reverse strand, counting down.
CACTCCAGCTATGAGTTTAGTGGATATTAGGCGAGGGCTAGAAGCGGCAATCGGCGCCATTATAGAACATGGAGATCAGGATCTCAAGTTGGTGGGCGGAGAAACTCATTGATAGAAAAAAGCTTGAGGGGTCACCTTCAAGCTTTTGGACGTTTTCGAGCCAGTACTGCTCTGTAGAAAATCATTTTATTGATTTGAATGTAGGGTAGAAGTGAAAAACTAGCAATTCCAAAGGTAATCCAATTGAGGAAGTACCAAGGAAGGAGTTGTAAGTCTAGGATGAAACGCTGGAACTTGTAGCCTTCCATTAGGAAACGGCTGGTTTTAAGGATTTGTCCTGGTTTGGCTTGTCCTAAGTCTAGGGTATCACAGAGGAGAAATTCTACCTGCGAATAAGCATAGTATTGTGGAATATAGAGACTATTTCCTACAATCATCAAGAGGATACTTGCTAGAAAGTAAAGACCAAAGGTCATGAGGAAACGCTCGGTTTCAATTGACGTGAGATCCAGATTAGGAAAGTCAGGATGAAGGACGACGAATTTCTTTGCTAGAAAGCTACTGTAAAAGAGGAAGTAAATCCCAAGTAGACTAGGAATGCTCCATAAGAAGAGATAGAAACGTTTGAGAAGAAGAGTCAAAAAGGTTTGTGAAAAGTGCTCTTCGTTAAAGAGAGTCAGACTATTTTTGACTGATAGTTCTGTATCTGGATTCTTGATGAGATTCAGCGTTGTATAAACTGAGTTGGTTAGAAGTATCGTCCCGATAAAGGAGACCAATAGTGGAAAGAGGTAGGCTTGGAATACATGACCAAACACGCTTAAAAAGGTTTGCTCTAAAATAGACTCGTTGATGCGCTCTAAGGGATTGAGGAAGCCAGACAAGATGACCAGCATGCTCGGTAAGAGATAGACGAGAAAGAGGCGGGGATTTTCAGCTTGAAATTGCCTAGCCTGCAGACGAATGGTTTTTAAATCAATTTTTGGGTATTTCATTCTCTCATTATACCATAGTTCGTGACAGTTCCAGCTTTTTTTGATAAAATCATACAGTATGCCCTTGGGCACAAAGTATGAACTGGGACTGTCTTTCCCAGCTTCGGAGGTAAAAAATGTCAGATTCACCAATCAAATATCGTTTGATTAAGAAAGAAAAACACACGGGAGCTCGTCTGGGAGAAATCATTACTCCCCACGGTACCTTTCCGACACCTATGTTTATGCCAGTTGGTACACAAGCCACTGTCAAAACTCAGTCACCTGAAGAATTGAAGGAGATGGGTTCGGGAATTATTCTGTCGAACACCTATCATCTCTGGCTTCGTCCTGGAGATGAACTCATCGCACGCGCAGGTGGTCTCCACAAGTTCATGAATTGGGACCAACCAATTTTGACAGATAGTGGTGGTTTCCAGGTTTATTCCTTAGCAGATAGCCGTAATATCACAGAAGAAGGCGTAACCTTTAAAAACCATCTCAATGGTTCTAAGATGTTCTTGTCTCCGGAGAAAGCTATCTCTATTCAGAACAATCTGGGCTCAGACATCATGATGTCCTTTGACGAATGTCCTCAGTTTTATCAACCTTATGACTACGTTAAGAAATCCATCGAGCGTACCAGCCGTTGGGCTGAGCGTGGTTTGAAGGCTCACCGTCGTCCGCATGACCAAGGGTTATTTGGGATTGTGCAGGGGGCAGGATTTGAAGACCTTCGTCGCCAATCAGCGAATGACCTTGTCAGCATGGATTTCCCAGGCTACTCTATCGGTGGCTTGGCAGTGGGAGAAACCCACGAAGAAATGAATGCGGTCTTGGACTTTACAACTCAACTGCTACCTGAAAATAAACCTCGTTATCTGATGGGTGTGGGAGCGCCAGATAGCTTGATTGATGGGGTGATTCGTGGGGTGGATATGTTTG
>DXLD01000176.1:0-2873 GCA_019414935.1 Streptococcus sp. | reverse complement strand
GGAATCAAGGCTGTTTTGGTCGATTTGGACAATACCCTCATTGCTTGGAACAACCCTGATGGGACGCCAGAGATGAAGCAATGGCTACATGATCTTCGGGACGCGGGCATTCGCATCATCGTGGTATCAAATAACACCAAAAAACGGGTCCGACGAGCAGTTGAGAAGTTTGGAATTGATTACGTTTACTGGGCCTTGAAGCCCTTCACATTTGGGATTGACCGTGCCATGAAGGAATTCCACTATGAGAAAAGTGAAGTGGTCATGGTCGGCGACCAGCTCATGACAGATATACGAGCAGCCCACCGTGCAGGCATTCGCTCGATTTTAGTCAAACCCTTGGTCCAACATGACTCAATCAAAACGCAGATTAACCGAGCTCGCGAGCGCCGTGTGATGCAAAAAATTACTGAAAAGTACGGACCGATTACATATAAAAAAGGAATTTAACTATGGAAGAAATTCTCTGTATTGGTTGTGGAGCAACCATTCAGACGACAGACAAGGCTGGTCTTGGTTTTACCCCCCAGTCGGCACTCGAAAAAGGTTTGGAAACTGGCGAAGTCTATTGCCAACGCTGTTTCCGTCTCCGCCACTATAATGAGATCACGGATGTCCAGTTGACAGACGATGATTTCCTCAAGCTCTTACACGAGGTGGGAGACAGTGATGCCTTAGTGGTCAATGTCATTGATATCTTTGATTTTAATGGCTCTGTCATCCCAGGCTTGCCACGTTTTGTATCAGGCAATGATGTCCTCTTGGTCGGGAATAAAAAAGATATCTTGCCCAAGTCTGTTAAACCAGGCAAGATTAGCCAGTGGCTCATGGAACGTGCCCACGAAGAAGGACTTCGTCCAGTCGATGTCGTCTTAACTTCGGCCCAAAACAAACATGCCATAAAGGAAGTCATTGACAAGATTGAACACTACCGTAAGGGACGCGATGTCTATGTCGTTGGGGTAACCAACGTTGGAAAATCAACCCTTATCAATGCTATTATCCAAGAAATCACGGGTGATCAGAATGTCATCACGACTTCGCGCTTCCCAGGGACAACCTTGGACAAGATCGAGATTCCGCTTGATGATGGTTCTTATATCTACGATACGCCGGGAATCATCCACCGCCACCAGATGGCTCATTACTTGACGGCTAAAAACCTTAAGTATGTCAGCCCCAAAAAGGAAATCAAGCCCAAAACCTATCAGCTTAATCCTGAACAAACCCTATTTCTAGGAGGTCTCGGACGCTTTGATTTCATTGCGGGTGAAAAGCAAGGTTTCACTGCCTTTTTTGACAACGAATTGAAACTCCATCGTACCAAGCTAGAAGGCGCTAGTGCATTTTATGATAAGCACCTCGGAACCCTTCTCACACCACCAAATAGCAAGGAAAAAGAAGATTTTCCAAAACTAGTCCAACATGTATTTAACATCAAGGACAAGACAGACCTAGTCATCTCAGGACTCGGCTGGATCCGTGTAACAGGCACAGCCAAAGTCGCCGTCTGGGCACCAGAAGGCGTCGCAGTAGTCACACGAAAAGCAATTATTTAAAATAAAATCACTGAGCGAACAAAGTGAGCTCATACAAAGATAGTTATTGCCGTGGTGTCTTGCCAATCGATAGATTGGCAAGGGGCACAATTGAGACCAAGGCTCAATTGTGAGGTCAGGAAATCCATTTTTCAAAGATGAGATCTTTGGAAAATTAGTTCCGACCGTCCCTCACCACCTAAAATAACTATCAAAAAACAAGGAAGAAAATTATGTCATTAACATCAAAACAACGTGCCTTCCTCAACAGCCAGGCACACACCCTCAAACCCATCATCCAAATTGGAAAAAATGGTCTCAACGACCAAATCAAAACCAGCGTTCGCCAAGCTCTTGACGCACGCGAATTGATTAAAGTAACGCTCTTGCAAAATACAGATGAAAATATCCACGAAGTAGCTGAAATTTTGGAAGAAGAAATCGGTGTGGACACAGTCCAAAAAATCGGACGCATCTTGATTTTGTTTAAACAATCTAGCAAGAAAGAAAATCGCAAGATTTCTAAAAAAGTAAAAGAAATTTAAAAACTATACTCCAAACAACTGTTTTTACAGAGAAATAAAGGAGACTAGCCTATGGCAATCGAACTATTGACTCCCTTTACCAAGGTAGAGTTGGAGCCAGAAATCAAGGAGAAAAAACGCAAACAAGTCGGGATTTTAGGGGGGAATTTTAACCCTGTTCACAATGCCCATCTCATTGTTGCGGACCAAGTACGCCAGCAGTTAGGACTGGATCAGGTTCTGCTCATGCCTGAGTACCAACCTCCTCACGTAGATAAAAAGGAAACCATCCCTGAGCACCATCGTCTCAAGATGCTTGAATTGGCGATTGAGGGGATTGAAGGCTTAGCCATTGAAATCATCGAGTTGGAGCGTAAGGGTATTTCCTACACCTACGACACCATGAAAATCTTAACAGAGCAACATCCTGACACGGATTACTACTTCATTATCGGGGCAGATATGGTGGATTATCTGCCTAAGTGGTACCGAATTGATGAACTGGTAGATATGGTTCAGTTTGTGGGAGTTCAGCGCCCACGCTACAAGGCAGGGACTTCCTATCCAGTTATCTGGGTGGATGTGCCTCTCATGGATATCTCGTCCAGCATGGTGCGTGACTTCCTTGCCCAAGGTCGTAAACCCAACTTTCTCCTACCTCAGCCAGTGCTAGACTACATCGAGAAGGAGGGGCTCTACTGATGGCCTATCAAGACTATATCAACTGCTCTCGTGAGGCTTTGTTGGAAAAAATGGCAGAGCTTCTACCCGAGAAACGGTTAACCCATTGCTTGGGTGTGGAGCGTGCAGC
>DXLD01000175.1:0-2879 GCA_019414935.1 Streptococcus sp. | reverse complement strand
CTTCGTCATAACTCCTATTTTAGCTTTGTCCGCTTGACGCCCTTAATATCTTATATATGCCTAAACGTACTGATATTCAAAAAATTATGGTGATTGGTTCTGGTCCGATTATTATTGGTCAGGCTGCTGAGTTTGACTACGCTGGGACCCAGGCTTGCTTGTCTTTGAAAGAGGAAGGTTATGAGGTTGTCTTGGTTAACTCAAACCCTGCAACTATCATGACGGATAAGGAAATTGCTGATAAGGTTTATATTGAACCAATTACACTTGAGTTTGTGACACGTATTCTTCGTAAGGAACGTCCAGATGCCTTGCTACCAACACTCGGTGGTCAGACTGGTCTCAACATGGCCATGGAATTGTCTAAGAATGGTATTTTGGATGAGCTTGGTGTTGAACTTCTGGGTACCAAATTATCTGCCATCGACCAAGCGGAGGACCGTGACCTCTTTAAACAATTGATGGAAGAGCTCAACCAACCCATTCCAGAATCTGAAATTGTAAACACTGTTGAAGAAGCTGTTGCCTTTGCAGCAACAATTGGCTACCCAGTCATCGTTCGTCCAGCCTTTACACTTGGTGGTACTGGTGGTGGTATGTGTGCTAATGAGGAAGAATTGCGTGAAATCGCTGAAAATGGATTGAAATTGTCACCTGTGACCCAATGTTTGATTGAGCGTTCAATCGCAGGTTTCAAGGAAATCGAATACGAAGTGATGCGTGACTCAGCTGACAATGCTTTGGTTGTTTGTAACATGGAAAACTTTGACCCAGTTGGGATTCACACAGGGGATTCCATTGTATTTGCCCCTGCCCAAACCATGTCAGACTATGAGAACCAAATGCTACGTGACGCTAGCTTGAGCATCATTCGTGCCCTCAAAATTGAAGGTGGATGTAACGTTCAGCTGGCACTTGATCCTCACAGCTTTAAGTATTATGTTATCGAAGTAAACCCTCGTGTATCGCGTTCGTCAGCCCTTGCCTCTAAAGCGACAGGTTATCCAATTGCAAAATTGGCTGCCAAGATTGCAGTAGGTTTAACTTTGGATGAGGTGATTAACCCAGTCACAGGTTCAACCTATGCCATGTTTGAGCCAGCCCTTGACTACGTTGTTGCTAAGATTCCACGTTTCCCATTTGACAAGTTTGAAAAGGGTGAGCGCCGTCTTGGTACTCAGATGAAGGCCACTGGGGAAGTCATGGCGATTGGTCGTAACATCGAGGAATCTCTCCTTAAAGCTTGTCGCTCCCTTGAAATTGGGGTGCACCACAATGAAATGCCTGAACTTGCAGAGGTTTCTGATGATTCCTTGATTGAAAAAGTAGTCAAAGCCCAGGATGACCGTCTCTTCTACGTTTCAGAAGCAATTCGCCGTGGTTACACACCAGAAGAAATTGCTGAATTGACTAAGATTGATATCTTCTATCTCGATAAACTCCTACATATCTTTGAAATTGAGCAGGAGTTGGGTGCCCATCCACAAGATCTAGAAGTCTTGAAAACAGCTAAACTCAATGGATTTTCAGACCGTAAGATTGCTGAACTCTGGAATACTACAGCTGACCAAGTTCGCAAGCTTCGTTTGGAAAACAAGATTGTCCCAGTCTACAAGATGGTAGATACTTGTGCGGCAGAATTTGACTCTGAAACACCATACTTCTATTCAACCTATGGTTGGGAAAATGAGTCTATTAAGTCTGATAAGGAATCTGTACTAGTCCTAGGTTCTGGTCCAATCCGTATCGGTCAAGGTGTTGAGTTTGACTACGCAACTGTTCACTCGGTTAAGGCTATTCAGGCGGCTGGCTATGAAGCCATCATCATGAACTCAAACCCAGAGACAGTTTCAACAGACTTCTCTGTGTCAGACAAGCTTTACTTTGAGCCATTGACATTCGAAGATGTCATGAATGTCATCGACTTGGAGCAACCAAAGGGTGTTATCGTTCAGTTCGGTGGTCAAACAGCCATCAACCTTGCGGAACCATTGGCAAAAGCAGGTGTGATCATCCTTGGGACACAGGTTGCTGACCTAGACCGTGCCGAAGACCGTGACCTCTTTGAGCAAGCCCTTAAAGACTTGGATATTCCACAACCACCAGGACAAACAGCAACCAATGAAGAAGAAGCAGTCCTTGCAGCTCGAAAGATTGGTTTCCCAGTCCTAGTTCGCCCATCCTATGTCTTGGGTGGACGTGCAATGGAAATTGTGGAAAATGAGGAAGACCTTCGTTCTTACATGCGTACGGCTGTTAAGGCTAGTCCAGATCACCCTGTTCTTGTTGACTCTTATATTGTTGGACAAGAGTGCGAAGTTGATGCCATCTCAGACGGGGAAAATGTTCTCATCCCTGGTATCATGGAGCATATCGAACGTGCCGGTGTCCACTCAGGTGACTCAATGGCCGTTTACCCACCACAAACCTTGTCGCAAAAGGTGCAAGAAACAATCGCAGACTACACTAAACGCCTAGCAATCGGTCTTAACTGCCTTGGAATGATGAACATCCAGTTTGTTATCAAGGATGAAAAAGTCTACGTTATTGAGGTCAATCCACGTGCCAGCCGTACGGTTCCATTCCTTTCTAAGGTAACCAATATCCCTATGGCTCAGGTGGCTACCAAGCTCATTCTTGGTCAAAAACTTGAAGAACTTGGCTACCAAGATGGACTTTACCCTGAAAGTACCCGCGTTCATATCAAGGCACCTGTCTTCTCCTTTACCAAACTAGCTAAGGTAGACAGCTTACTTGGTCCTGAAATGAAGTCAACAGGGGAAGTTATGGGTTCTGATACGACTTTGGAAAAAGCTCTCTATAAGGCCTTTGAAGCTTCTTACCTCCACTTGCCAACTTTTGGTAACGTTGTATTTACC
>DXLD01000174.1:0-2908 GCA_019414935.1 Streptococcus sp. | reverse complement strand
TTTGAGGATGAAACTGTTGCGCTTAAGTTGGCCTTGACTGGAGCTATCAAAGACCAGTTGCTTCCTATGGATGAGGTAACCATTTTTGGTCTCAATTATTTCAAAGAACATTATCCAGAAAAGCTGGCTGAACGCTTCAAACAAATGAAAATTGAAGAAGAAGCGCCTGTTATTATTATGGACATGACCCGTGCTCTCGGTTTCCGTGATGACTATGACCGCTTTTACAGTCTCTTCGTGAAGGAAGTCCGCGACGGCAAACTCGGTAACTATACCTTAGATACATTGGAAGACCTCGATGGCGACGATTAAAGAAATCAAAGAACTCCTTGCAACGGTCAAGGACCTAGATAGCCCTATTTTTTTAGAGCTTGAAAAGGATAATCGCTCAGGAGTTCAAAAGGAAATCAGCAAGCGTAAAAAAGCTATTCAGGCAGAATTGGATGAGGATCTTCGTTTGGAATCCATGCTTTCCTATGAAAAAGAACTTTACAAGCAAGGATTGACCTTGATAGCAGGTGTTGACGAGGTTGGTCGTGGTCCTCTGGCTGGGCCTGTAGTCGCTGCAGCCGTCATCTTACCTAAAAATTGTAAGATTAGAGGCCTCAATGACAGCAAGAAAATTCCTAAAAAGAAACATCTGGAGATTTTCCAAGCCGTTCAGGAGCAAGCCTTGTCAATCGGCATTGGTATCATGGATAATCAGGTCATCGACCAAGTTAATATCTATGAAGCAACCAAACTGGCCATGAAAGAAGCAATCTCCCAGCTCAGTCCTCAACCTGAACACCTTTTGATAGATGCCATGAAACTGGATTTACCAATTTCACAAACATCCATCATCAAAGGAGATGCCAACTCCCTCTCGATTGCAGCAGCTTCTATAGTAGCCAAGGTGACACGTGATGAATTGATGAAAGAATTCGACCAGCAATTTCCAGGCTATGATTTCGCTGCTAATGCAGGATATGGAACAGCTAAACACCTGGAAGGTCTCACAAAACTAGGAGTTACCCCAATTCACCGAACAAGCTTTGAACCAGTAAAATCACTGGTTTCAGGAGAAAAAGAAAGTTAAGTTAGAAGGAATGATTATGGAGGAACAGTCAGAAACACTCAGTTCCAAGAAAGAATTTGCCTTTGCCTCAAGCACAATATTATCCCAAGTTGGACGAGGAATCGTTGTTGGTCTCGTTGTTGGAATTATCGTTGGATCCTTTCGGTTTTCAATCGAAAAAGGCTTCCACCTGATACAAGGGCTTTATCAAGATCAAGCGCACCTAGTGCGCAATCTTCTTATCATTGGTCTATTTTATTTAATAGTTTGTTGGCTCAGTGCGAAATTAACTCGGTCAGAAAAAGACATCAAAGGCTCTGGAATCCCTCAAGTCGAAGCCGAATTAAAGGGACTCATGACCCTCAACTGGTGGGGAGTTCTTTGGAAAAAATATATTCTAGGAATTCTTGCTATTGCAAGTGGCCTTATGCTGGGGCGTGAAGGACCAAGTATTCAACTTGGAGCAGTCGGTGGTAAAGGAATTTCCAAATGGCTCAAATCCAGTCCAGTAGAGGAACGCTCCCTGATTGCCAGTGGTGCTGCAGCAGGATTAGCCGCTGCCTTTAATGCACCAATAGCAGGCCTCCTCTTTGTAGTAGAAGAAGTTTATCACCATTTTTCACGCTTTTTCTGGGTATCTACTCTAGCAGCTAGTCTCGTAGCAAACTTTGTCTCTCTGCTCATATTTGGTCTAACGCCAGTGCTAGATATGCCTGATAATATCCCTCTCATGACCTTGGATCAGTATTGGATTTACCTCCTTATGGGAATTTTTCTAGGACTTTCCGGTTTTGTCTATGAGAAAGCTGTATTAAACGTCGGAAGAGTTTATGATTGGCTTGGTCAAAAAATCCATTTGGATAGAGCTTATTATCCAATTCTGGCTTTCATTCTCATCATACCAGTGGGGATTTTCTTACCACAAATCCTTGGTGGTGGAAATCAGCTGGTTCTTTCCTTAACTGGGCAAGATTTTAGTTTCCAAGTTCTATTAGTTTACTTTTTGATTCGCTTTATCTGGAGCATGATTAGCTATGGAAGTGGCCTTCCAGGAGGAATTTTCCTACCAATTTTGGCGCTTGGCTCCTTACTTGGAGCTCTAGTTGGTGTTATTTGTGTCAATCTTGGACTTGTCAGTCAGCAGCAATTCCCTATATTTGTCATTCTAGGAATGAGTGGCTAATTTGGAGCAATTTCTAAAGCTCCCTTAACCGCTATGATTCTGGTAACCGAAATGGTAGGAGATATTCGCAACCTCATGCCACTTGGATTAGTCACCTTAGTTGCCTACATCATCATGGATTTGCTCAAGGGTGCGCCAGTTTATGAGGCTATGTTGGAAAAAATGCTACCTGAAGAAGCGTCAGATGAAGGAGAAGTCACCCTCATTGAAATCCCAGTTTCAGACAAAATCGCTGGAAAACAAGTACACGAACTCAACTTACCACATAATATCCTCATCACAACTCAAGTCCATAATGGCAAGAGCCAAACAGTTAACGGTTCAACCAGAATGTACCTCGGAGATATGATTCACCTGGTGATTCCAAAAAGTGAAATTGGGAAAGTCAAAGATTTGTTGCTGTAAAAGTTTTACATAATTTATGTTATGTAAAAATAAACTTCTTAATTAAATATATTAGAAAACCGATTCTCAGCAATGAGATCGGTTATTTTTTACAGATAAGATATTTCACATACAAATAATTGAGCTTTGGTAAAAATAAGACTATAATCAAGTTAGAAATGATGATGCACAAAGCTAGAAAGGAGTTTACTGTATCAAATCTGCACAGTAAGATTAAAATCATGAAAAAGAGAACGATAGCAATCATACAATGTATTTTGTAT
>DXLD01000173.1:0-2916 GCA_019414935.1 Streptococcus sp. | reverse complement strand
TGTCATGGGTGCTCCTTTGTAATTTTTTACTTTCTTCTTTTATGTGTTTAAGATGATCTGGATGGTCAATTTCTAAATCAAAAATCTCTAGAATAGAACTGTAGTGAATAATGCACTTGATACTCAACTGATTCATTTTTTGTATGAAAGAATCATTCAGATAGCCTGCTACAGCAAAGTCAATCTTTTTCATCCTTGCTTTATCCTGCATATCTCTTAGCATATCTAACATAATTGGACTTTCCATATCATGCCATTGACTGTTTCTCACAGTGGCAAAAATAAAAGAAGTCAAATCATTCATTCCAACTACAATCTTTGAAATGCCCGTTTCCAGTATCCTATCTAAGTCAAAATACGCTGACGGCAATTCAATCATTGTGCCGATTTTCCCAGTAAAACCCTGCTGACGCAATACTGTAATAGCTTGCTTTAACTGCTCAGCATCATTGACAAAAGGAAAGATAATAGATAGATTGGGATTATTTTGATAAACTTCTGTAACGACATGTGCTTCAGCCTGAAATTCATCCGGACACGCCAGCAAACGCCTAGTTCCTCTATATCCAAATAAGGGATGATTTTCATCAAAATACTCTTTAGTCCCCTTTAGACAATTAGCTTCTGTATTCGTTAATTCAGAAAAACGATACCATACCTCTTCATCTGAGTACAAGAAGCAAATAGTGTTTAGATAATCTTTTACAAATTCCTGACAACTTGGTAACAGGATGTTTTGGTTGATCTCTCTCGACAAATACTCCCCACGAATCATTCCAATGTGGTGAAATAGTTGTGGGTAAACTTTTTCAAGAATTTTTTCTCCACTAAGGGCAAGTTGGTTTCTCATCATTCACCTTCCAATTCATGTAAGAAGTCTTGTCCAGTTCTGGAAATCCTAATAATTCAGACTTAACCTTCAAGACTAACGGCGATGCATTTTCTTCTGTGAGCTCTTGAATATCCATCCAACTCCCCCTACTTCAAAGACCAGCCACCATCTATTGTCAGAATTTGACCCTGCATGGCAGATGCCTTTCCACTGGCCAAAAAGAGACTGACTTCTGCCACTTCCTCTGGTTCAATCCAGCGCTTGATTGGTGTTTCACTAGCAACCCAGGTAGCCAAGCCACCTGGTTCAAAGTCTGCAGTGGTCATACCCGTCTTGACGGCTCCTGGAGCGATACCAAAGACCTGAATCCCTGTTTCAGCATAGTCTAGAGCCAACTGCTTGGTAAAGCCTGCTAAGGCGTGCTTCGAAGAAGTATAGGCGTGTCCACCACCACCTGCTAGGCTCGAAGCAATGGAGCACATGTTGATAATAATCCCTTTTTTATTCTCCAACATTTTGGTCAAATAATAGCGAGTCAACTCAACAGGAGTCATATAGTTAATTTCAAAAATTTCTTGAATTTCCTGCGCCGTTTGTTCCAAAAGTGGTTTGTAATCATCCAAAACTCCAGCAGTATTGCACAAAACATCCACCTGAGGACACCAGTCAAAAATAGGTTCTAAGTCCAAGGTCAAATCTCTCTGTAAAAAGTGGAAATCACCCTCTAAGAGTGGATTTTCACCTTGGTCAACTCCATAAACTTGAAAGCCATTCTCTAAAAAGAGGCGAGCTTGAGCTAGGCCGATTCCTGAACTCACTCCTGTAATCAATACACGTCTAGTCATTCACTTCTACCCAATCTGTCGCCAAAACATCACAAGGTGTCGGACTCCACATGGAAAAACCTTCACCTTCTCCAGATACGTTGATTAGGAAATAAGGTGTCACTTCAAGTGCAACCCCGTTTTGTTCAATGGTGTCAAAAAGTTGGACATAGTTTTCAGCACCTCCCCAACCAGTTCGTACATATTTTTTCTTAGCCTTTAACCCCGGCAGAATTTCTTCAAATGTCATGGTTTTCTCCTTTAATATCAATAATTCTCCCCTTCATTATAACAAAAAAACCGCTTTGCAACGGCTTTTTGACTGTGAGTTATTTACATCTGCTTCTACTTACGGCAAATTATTCCCTGCAGCAAGATAAATTTCATACCATTCTTTTCTTGTTAAGCTAAAGTTTGCCGCTTGACTAACTTCTCTCAAGTGCTTAGGATTTGTGGTACCTACGACTGCCTGCATTTTTGCTGGATAACGCAATATCCAAGAAATGGCAATAGTTGAAGAGGTTACTCCATATTTAGTAGCTAAACGATCAAGTACTTGATTTAAAGCTTGAAATTTCTCATTTCCAACAAAATTCCCTTTGAAATACCCGAATTGTAAGACAGACCATGCTTGAATGACCACATCGTGTAATTTGCAATATTCAAAAATGCTGCCATCTCGCATAGCTGCTTGACTATCTTCCATATTAACATGAAAACCTGATTCGAATCCTGGTGTAAAAGCCACACTCAATTGTAGCTGATTAACAGCTAACGGCTGCTTGACATCTTTTTTAAGCAACTCCATCATCATAGGATTTTGATTAGAAACTCCAAAATCTCGAACTTTGCCTTGTTTATAAAGAAGATCAAAGGCTTCTGCTACTTGGTCAGACTCCATCAAAGCATCTGGCCTATGAAGAAGCAAGCTATCTAAATGATCAATCTTCAATCTTTGCAAAATTCCGTCTACTGATTTTATAATATAGTCCTTAGAAAAATCAAAATAGGTAAATTCTTCAATGCGAATGCCACATTTTGACTGAATCCACATCTTTTCTCTTAAATCTGGACGATTTTTTAGGACAAGACCTAACAGTTCTTCACAACGACCACGACCATATATATCAGCCAAGTCGAAAGCATTAATTCCAACAGACAGTGCTGTTTCTACAAGCTCTTCAACTTCTTTTACAGACTTATCTTTTATTCTCATCATTCCGAGAACAATTTCTGATAATTCTTTGTCATCTTGACCAA
>DXLD01000172.1:0-2927 GCA_019414935.1 Streptococcus sp. | reverse complement strand
AGAACGTGAAAAAGTCTTCACCATGTCTGATACTTACTATGATACAAAAGTTGTCATTGCAACTACAAAGGCACACAAGATTAGCAAGTACGACCAATTAACTGGCAAAACCGTTGGTGTTAAAAACGGAACTGCTGCTCAACGTTTTCTTGAAACAATCAAAGATAAATACGGTTTTACTATTAAAACATTTGACACTAGTGATTTGATGAACAACAGCTTGAGTGCTGGTGCCATCGATGCCATGATGGATGACAAACCTGTTATCGAGTATGCCATTAACCAAGGCCAAGACCTCCATATTGAAATGGATGGTGAAGCTGTAGGTAGCTTTGCTTTCGGTGTTAAAAAAGGTAGCAAATACGAGCACTTAGTCACTGAATTTAACCAAGCTTTGGCTGAAATGAAAAAAGATGGTAGCCTTGATAAAATCATCAAGAAATGGACTGCTTCATCATCTTCAGCAGTGCCAACTACAACGACTGCAGCTGGTCTAAAAGCAACTCCTGTTAAAGCCAAATACATCATTGCAAGTGATTCTTCTTTTGCACCTTTTGTTTTCCAAAATTCAAGCAACCAATTTACTGGTATTGATATGGAATTGATTAAGGCAATCGCTAAAGATCAAGGTTTTGAAATTGAAATTACCAATCCAGGTTTCGATGCAGCTATCAGTGCTGTCCAAGCTGGTCAAGCAGATGGTATCATTGCTGGTATGTCTGTTACAGATGCTCGTAAGGCAACTTTTGACTTCTCAGAATCCTACTACACTGCTAATACTATCCTTGGTGTCAAAGAATCAAGCACCATTGCTTCTTATGAAGATTTAAAAGGGAAGACAGTCGGTGTTAAAAACGGAACCGCTTCTCAAACCTTCCTAACAGAAAATCAAAGCAAATACGGTTACAAAATCAAAACCTTCGCTGATGGTTCTTCAATGTATGACAGTTTAAATACTGGAGCCATTGATGCCGTGATGGATGATGAGCCTGTCCTCAAATATTCTATCAGTCAAGGCCAAAAATTGAAAACACCAATCGCTGGAACTCCAATCGGTGAAACAGCCTTTGCTGTTAAAAAAGGCACAAATCCAGAATTGATTGAAATGTTCAACAACGGACTTGCAAACCTTAAAGCAAACGGTGAATTCCAAAAGATTCTTGACAAATACCTAGCTAGCGAATCTTCAACTACTTCAACAAGCACTGTTGACGAAACAACTATCTGGGGCTTGCTTCAAAACAACTACAAACAACTCCTTAGTGGTCTTGGTATCACTCTTGCTCTAGCTCTTATCTCATTTGCTATTGCCATTGTTATCGGGATTATCTTCGGTATGTTTAGTGTTAGCCCATACAAATCTCTTCGTGTGATCTCTGAGATTTTCGTTGACGTTATCCGTGGTATTCCTTTGATGATTCTTGCAGCCTTCATCTTCTGGGGTATTCCAAACTTCATCGAGTCTATGACAGGCCAACAAAGTCCAATTAACGACTTCGTAGCCGGTACTATTGCCCTCTCACTCAATGCAGCGGCTTATATTGCTGAAATCGTTCGTGGTGGTATTCAGGCCGTTCCAGTTGGTCAAATGGAAGCCAGTCGAAGCTTGGGTATCTCTTATGGAAAAACCATGCGTAAGATTATCTTGCCACAAGCAACTAAATTGATGTTGCCAAACTTTGTCAACCAATTCGTTATCGCTCTTAAAGATACAACCATCGTATCTGCTATCGGTTTGGTGGAGCTCTTCCAAACTGGTAAGATTATCATCGCCCGTAACTACCAAAGCTTCAAGATGTATGCAATCCTTGCTATCTTCTACCTTGTAATTATCACACTTTTGACTAGACTAGCGAAACGCTTAGAAAAGAGGATTCGTTAATGGCAAAACTAAAAATTGATGTAAATGATTTACACAAGCATTATGGAAAGAATGAGGTTTTAAAAGGCATTACGACTAAGTTCTATGAAGGAGATGTTGTTTGTATCATCGGTCCTTCAGGTTCTGGTAAGTCGACCTTCCTCCGTAGCCTCAATCTTCTAGAAGAAGTTACTAGCGGTCACATCACTGTGAACGGCTATGACTTAACTGAAAAAACAACCAATGTTGACCACGTCCGTGAAAATATCGGAATGGTGTTCCAACACTTCAACCTCTTCCCACACATGTCCGTATTGGACAATATCACCTTTGCTCCTATTGAGCACAAGTTGATGACTAAGGAAGAAGCTGAGAAATTGGGAATGGAGTTGCTTGAAAAGGTTGGACTAGCAGATAAAGCTAATGCTAGCCCAGATAGCCTATCAGGTGGTCAAAAACAACGTGTGGCTATCGCTCGTGGACTAGCAATGAATCCTGATATCATGCTCTTTGATGAACCAACTTCTGCCCTTGACCCTGAGATGGTTGGAGACGTACTGAACGTTATGAAGGAATTGGCTGAGCAAGGAATGACTATGATTATCGTAACCCATGAGATGGGATTTGCTCGTCAGGTTGCTAACCGCGTTATCTTTACTGCAGACGGTGAATTCCTAGAAGACGGAACACCAGATCAAATCTTTGATAACCCACAACACCCACGTCTGAAAGAGTTCTTGGACAAGGTCTTAAACGTCTAAACTCAAACTGTAAGGATTTCCTTGCAGTTTTTTTCTATCTCGTATTGGATTTTTTGATTTTTCGGAAAATTATGTTAGAATTAAGTTTATGAAATGAGATTTCCTCATACCTAGCAAGACTAGGAATAAAAATAGAAATTAGGTAGCTAGATGTCATCTAAGGTTATTGTTACAATTTTCGGTGCGAGTGGAGACCTGGCTAAACGCAAGCTCTACCCTTCCCTTTTTAGACTATATAAATCCGGCAATCTTTCCGAGCACTTTGCAGTCATTGGAACTGCTCGTCGTCCTTGGAGCAAGGAATA
>DXLD01000171.1:0-2941 GCA_019414935.1 Streptococcus sp. | reverse complement strand
ATTTGTCCTTTCTCGAGCTTAGCTGACTTCAACCCACTACAGTTGACAAAGAGCCTGATTTTCTTCCCAATCGTGGTAAGTAGCGTAGAGTTGGCTTTTATTCCACTGGTAAATCTTAGCAACTTCCTTGATGGCTTGATTTTTCTTCATGCCTTGCTGAATACGAGCTTGGATTTCTAAGAACAAGTCCTCCTCGTCCTTTTCCTCCACATCTTGGCTAGCACCTTCAACAATGAGAAGACATTCACCCTTGAGTGGAGTTTCAGAGATACTTTCAAGCAATTCAGAAATTGTACCTCTTTGGTATTCTTCGTAAATTTTTGTCAATTCCCTGACCAAGACCACCGAGCGGTCACCGTAGACTTCTAGCATATTTTCCAACGTATCTGCTACACGATGGGGCGATTCATAGAAAATTTGTGTTTCAGGATAGTCTTTTTTCGAGTCAAAAAATTGCTTTTGCTGTCCTGATTTTCTCGGTAAAAAGCCGTAAAAGATATGTGGCTGTGGCGCTAAACCACTGGCAATCAAGGCAGAAATTCCTGCAGAGGCACCTGGAACAGTCACAACCGAAATTTCTTCCTCAATAGCTGCCTTAACCAAATCATGACCAGGGTCTGAGATACTAGGCAGACCCGCATCAGAAACCTGAGCAATACTTTGTCCTGATTTCATGAAATCAATCAAATCAGGAATCTTTTCCTTGGCATTGTGCTCATGAAAACTGATTTGCTTGGTAGAAATGTCAAAATGCTTGAGCAATAGACCTGTATTGCGCGTGTCCTCAGCAGCAATCCAGTCCACTTCTTTCAAGGTCTGGATAGCACGAAAGGTCATATCATCTAGATTGCCAATCGGCGTTGCCACTAGATACAGCTTGCCGTAGGGAGACTGCCCCTTAAAACTTTTTTGAATCTGCATGCCTACTCCCTGTATAACAACTCGTCACAGAACATACATTCCTCGTCCTGCTCTCGACGTTGTCCATAAAAATCATTACATACGTGAAATCCATCACGGTAAATGCGACGGACACTTTCACGAACATGCTTAGCCTTGACAGGAGCGTCTGCTTCCACCTCACCCAAGCGTTCTCGCAACTTACTATTTTCCAAGCGAAGAGCTGTATTTTCTTCTACCAAGCTCTTGAGATTTTTCTTGATGGCTTCCACATCGGCCAAGGTTACCAATAACTGTTGGGAAAAATCATCCAGCGCGTCAAATAATTCTTTTTTGTCCATAAAACAGCCCTTTCCTTTCTTTATCATTCATTTTTGAGTTTATATTTCTTTCAAAGCCAGATATTCCATGGCATTTTGAAAGCTGACATTAGCTTGCCACATTTTTCTGGCTTCTAGCAAATCTTGTAAAATCACTCTTACTCTTGCTTTTAGGATATCTTGTCCACATAGAACTTCAAGAATCCGTAAAACCTGATCTTGTTTTTCCTTGTCATCTGCTAAGCCAGCTAGTTTAGCAACTTGCAAATAACTTTCTTTTCTCTTAGCTACTAACCAAGCCATCAGGCGTTCACTTTCATCGACCAAGGTCCAAAAACTTACCTGATTAGCCAACTTTTCCGCTTCAGCTCGCGATTGACTAAACTGAGCTAGGAGAGTCGCTTTTTTCTTGACCAGACCTGCTTGTTCTAATTGATGGATGAGTTTTTCTTCTTGTTTTTTAAAGTGAAAAATTTGCGTCCGACTACGGATGGTCGGCAACATCTTTTCCTCATCGCTAGTCAAGAAGAAAATGTAAACCTCACTCTGGGGTTCTTCGATGACCTTGAGCAGAGAATTGGCTGCATTAGGATGCATTTTCTCAGCTTGCTCGATAATAAAGACCTGCTGCTGGCTTTCAATCCCTGCTTGGGAAAACTGACCCACCAATTCTCGAATGCGTTCTGTCTTAATAACCTGATTGACTGGCTTAATCAAAGTGACATCGGGAAATTCTCCCTGTTCAATCAGCTTACAATTTCGGCATTTCTCACATGGTAAAACGCCTACCTTATCTGTACAAAAGAGGCTCTTAGCTAAAAATTGCGCCATTTCCAAGCTTCCAAAGAAACCTGAAAAGAGATAGGCATGATTGAGCTGGTCTTGTTCTAGGATACGGACAAAGCGGTCAAACTGATCTGGCTGCCAGGCCTTTAGTTGATCTTGTTTCATCTTGTCAAACCCATTCTGTCAAACAAGACAGCCTTGGTAGTTTCCACAACCTGCTCCAAAGGGAGGCTAGCATCAATCTTGACAATGCGATTTCCTTCTTTATCCAGAAGAGAAAGGTAGCCTTGACGAACTTTTTTATGCAAGTCCAACCCTTCCAAGTCCAAACGATTGACCTCACGATTGCTATTAGCAGCAATGCGAGCCAGTCCTTCTTCCACCTCGATGTCAAAATAGAGTGTCAAGTCGGGTTTAAGGCCATCTGTCGCAAACTGATTGAGCCAATCAATGGCGTCAATATCCAAGCCACGACCAAATCCCTGATATGCAACGGAACTATCGATGAAGCGGTCCATAATGACCAACTTGCCAGCTTCAAGGGCTGGAAGAACTTTTTCCACCAAATGCTGTCTGCGACTAGCAATATAGAGAAGGAGCTCTGTCTTCGCATCCATCTGAGTATGACTTGGATCCAAAATTACTTCCCGAATCTTCTCCCCAATCAAGACTCCGCCAGGTTCACGGGTCGTCAGCATCTCTACCCCTTTTTCCTCTAAAATTGGGAGCAGAGCCTCTAAAACACTGGTCTTTCCTGCTCCCTCTGGTCCCTCAAGAGAGACTAAAAATCCTTTTGACATGTATAACTCATTTCTTTTTTACTACTTCTATTCTATCAAAAAAATAGGGGTTTGTGACAATCTTTTTGTCTTCTCATTTCATACTCAATGAAAATCAAAGAGCAAACTAGGAAACTAGCCGCAGGTTGCTCAAAA
>DXLD01000170.1:0-2963 GCA_019414935.1 Streptococcus sp. | reverse complement strand
TCTAAATGGACTAGCTAAGTTGTAACTTGTTAGATTATTTCAAGCATCCGTTTAGATAGTATCTAGGCGGTTTTTTGTTTTATCTTTTCTGAGAAGGAGTTTCATTATGAAAGTTGTTCGAAAATTACTAGCCCCTCTCTTGGTAGTGGGAATCCTCTTGACCTCTCTGATTAGTTTGCATCAGTTGAAGGCAGATAAGAAAAAAGATGTGTTTCGTATCGGTATTTCGCAATTTATTACCCACCAGTCCCTAGATGCTACTAGAGAAGGCTTTGTGGATGAGCTGGCTAAACAAGGCTATGTGGAAGGGAAAAATATTGAGATTGATTTGCAAAATGCACAAGGAGAACAAAGAAACCTAAAAACTATTTCCCAGCAGCTAGCAGAATCCAGTGATGTTGTTCTAGCTATCGCAACGCCTTCTGCTCAGAGCTTGGCTAATACAACACAAACGACACCGGTTATCTTTTCAGCTGTAACAGACCCTGTCAGTGCCAAGTTGGTAGAGTCAAGAGAGCATCCTGGGGGCAATGTAACTGGAACAAGTGATCAGTCATCAGATGCTATCTCAACCCAAATCAATTTGATAAAGAAAGTGTTGCCAAAAGCTAAAACAATTGGAATCCTCTATACTCAGAGCGAGCCAAACTCAGTTGTCCAAAAGGATGAAGCTAAGCGACTTCTGGAAGAAAAAGGCTTTACCGTTGTTGAAAAAACAATCTTGGACAGTAACAATGTCAAAGCGGCAGCAGAGAGTTTGATGGCAGAAGTGGATATGGTTTTTGTACCAACGGACAATATCATTTCGTCAACCATGGAAACAGTTAAGCAGGTTTCTATTAAACACAAGGTTCCAGTATTCGGTGGCTCAACGGAAATGATTGCGGTTGGTGGTTTGTATAACTACGGTACCAATTATGAAGAATTGGGACGGCAGACAGCCCGCATGTTGATTCGTGTCTTAAAAGGTGAGAAACCAGAAAATATAGCAGTTGAGTTGCCTGAAAAACTGGAATTGCATACCAATCAAGAAATGGCAGATGCACTAGGAATTGATATTAGTAAGTTGGAAAGCAAGGAATAGGGAGGTTTAAGATGAGTTTTGTATTATCTAGTTTATCAGAAGGTTTGTTGTGGTCGATTATGGCCATTGGAGTTTACTTGACTTTCCGTATTTTGGATATTGCGGATATGACTGCTGAAGGAGCCTTTCCTTTGGGGGCAGCTGTCGTTGTATCGCAGATACAGGCAGGGACAAATCCTTGGATTGCGACCTTACTTGCTTTGCTGGCAGGTATGGTAGCTGGTCTTGTATCAGGAATGCTCCACACCAAGATGAAAATCCCAGCTCTCTTGACAGGGATTGTGACCTTGACAGGGCTTTATTCAATCAATATTAAAATCATGGGCAGTGTGCCCAACCTTTCCTTGGGAGATTCTTCAACTGTCTTTAAACAATTGGCGAGCTTGGGGCTGACAAATGAAGAAGCTGTTTTCTCACTTAGTTTGGCCTGTCTCCTACTTGTTTGTTTGGTCTTGACTCTTTTGATGAAAACGGAGATTGGATTGGTCTTGCGTTCGACTGGGGACAATATTCCGATGAGTGAGGCTAATGGGGTCAATGTAGACACCATGAAGATTGTTGGTTACATGATTTCAAATGGTTTGATTGCCCTGTGTGGTTCCTTGTTCGCTCAAAATGATGGATTTTCAGACGTAACCTCTGGGACAGGAACCATCGTTGTTGGTTTGAGTGCAGTTATTATTGCAGAAGTTTTGATACACGACTTGACCATTGGAGGTCGCTTGTTATCTATCGGAATCGGTGCCATTGTTTACCGTTTGATTATTTTAAATATCTATGAAATTCCAAATCTAGATCAAAACCTGGTACGTCTCTTTAATGCAATCTTGCTAGCCTTAGTGTTATTTGCACCAGAACTGCAAAAGAGATTAAAGATTCGTGGTTTGAAACTGAGAAATGAATAGGAGGAGAAAGTTATGGCAAGTTTGTTAACACTTGAAAATATTCACAAAACCTTTGAAGCAGGGACGGTCAATGAGAACCATGTCCTCAAAGGATTAGACTTAGAGGTTGAAGAGGGAGATTTTATCTCTGTGATTGGTGGAAATGGAGCAGGGAAATCCACTTTGATGAATATCTTGGCTGGCAATCTATCGGTGGATGAAGGGGACCTTTTATTGGCAGGCAAATCCATTAAAAATCTTAGTGTAAGAAAGAGAGCCAAGGATATTGCCCGTGTTTTTCAAGATCCTAAGATGGGAACAGCTTCTCGTTTGACGATTGAGGAGAATATGGCTATTGCCTTGAGACGTGGGCAGAAGAGAGGGCTTGGTTGGGGCGTGAAGGAGAAGGAGAGAATCCAGTTCCAAGAGGCCTTGAAAGAGTTGAATATTGGCCTTGAAAATCGCTTGAAAGTGGATACCCAATACCTTTCAGGAGGACAAAGACAGGCCTTGACCCTAGTCATGGCAGCTCTGGTGAAACCTAAACTTTTGCTTTTGGATGAACACACTGCGGCGCTTGATCCGAAAACGAGTCAAATGGTGATGGACTTGACGCAAAAGATTGTGGAACACCATCAGTTGACGACTTTGATGATTACCCACGATATGAACCATGCGATTGAGTATGGTAATCGTCTCATTATGCTCTATCAAGGCAAGATAGTGGTGGATGTCAAGGGAGATGAGAAAAAGCATCTGACGGTTGAAGATCTCATGCATCTCTTCCAGAAAAATAGTGGGCAAAGTCTGGTCAGTGATGAATTAGTTTTGGGATAAAGAAAAAGGCTGAAATCTAGTGTTTCAGTCTTTTATTAGTATAAATGGATAGGCAGAAATATGAAATTAATACTCTTCGAAAATCTCTTCAAACCGTATCAGTTCTATCTGCAACCTCAAAACAGTGTTTTGAGCAGCCTGCGGCTAGCTTTCTAGTT
>DXLD01000017.1:0-16858 GCA_019414935.1 Streptococcus sp. | reverse complement strand
CTGTAAGTTTATCTGGGTTAGCTACTACAGTTTTGTCCGCTGGTTTAACGATGTCGTTGCCTGCATTTGGTTTCTTAGTATCTTCAACAGTACGTACTAAGTCTTCTACAGGAATAACTTGTGTTTGACCATCTGGAGTTGAAACTTTAGCATTTCCTTTGTCATCAACTACTACAATTGAATTTGGATTTACAGCTTCAACTGCTGCTTTAATTTTCTCCTTCTCAGCATCTGTCAACTTAGCTGGATCATTTACGACTACTTTATCAGCTGGTTTAACTACGTCGTTTCCTGCTTTTGGATCATTTGCTGTATCAGCAGTTTTCACTACTTGCTCAGGAGTGATGATTTCTTGGTGACCATCTGGAGTTGTAACAGTAACATTTCCATCTGCATCTTGAGTGATTTCTTTAGCATCTGGATTTACTTTCTTAACAGCTTCTAACACCTTAGCTTTTTCAGCATCTGTCAAAGCACTTGGATCATTTACAAGAACTTTATCAGCCGGAATATTCACTTCACCTACAGCTTTAATAGCCGCTTTATCTGACTCTTCAATTCCATTAACAGCTTCTGCTGTTTTCGCTGCATCTACAGATTTTTTAGCTTGTTCTGCAATCTTATCTACTTGAGCTTTAAGATCTTCTTTAGCTTTAGGAGTCAAGTCGTCACGAGCATCGATTGCTGCTTTTTTAGCTGTTGCTTCGTCATCAATTGCTTTACGAGCGTTTGGTTTATCTTCTACAACTGGTACAGATTTTTCGATTTCTTTTTCAGCTTCTTCTTGAAGTTTTTTAACTTCAGCATCTGTTCCAGCTTTATCGATTTCTTTCTTAGCTTCTTCAGCTAGAGCTTTAGCCGCATCTGCTGCAACTTTCTTCTCATCATCTGTTGCATCTGGAGTGTTTTCAATTGCTTTCAATTGCTCAGCTAATTTATCATCGATTGCTTTCTTGGCTGCTGGTTTAGTTACTGCTTCTGGATTTACAGCTGCAACCTCATCTACACCTGTTTTCTTAGCTGTATCTACTGCTTTTTGAGCTTCAGCTGCTTTTTCTGGTGTATCTGCGTTGTCTGGTTGTGCATCAATTGCATCTGTTGCTTCTTTCGCTTTAGCTTTTGCTTCTTCTTTAGCTGCTGCTTTCTCTTCTGTTGTTAAATCAGTACGAGCGTCGATTTGCTCTTCTTTCTTAGTCAACTCATCTGCTACTGCTTTTTTAGCCGCTTCTTTTGCTACTGGATTTACAGATGTTACATCTGCTACACCTTTATCTTCTGCACCAGCAACAAGTTTTTGTGCTGCAGCCGCTGCCTCTGGTGTGTCAGCATTGTCAGGTTGTGCATTAATTTTAGCAAGTTCTGCATCTGCTAATTTTTGAGCTTCAGCTTTTGCTGCTGTTTTCTCAGCATCTGTTAAATCTGTACGTTTGTCGATTTCAGAATTTTTAGCTGTTAAAGCATTCGCAATTGCTTCTTTAGCATTTTCTTTTGCCACTGGGTTTACTTTACCAATCGCTGTAGTTCCAGCTGTTTTAGCTTGATCTACCGCGTCGTTAGTTGTTGCAGTGTCGATAGCTTTAGTTGCTTCTGCTGCTGCAGCATTATTTTTCGCAATAGCTGCATCTTTTTCTGCTTGTGTTAGATTTGGATTTGCTTTAATTGCATCTTCTTTAGCTTTACGAGCTGTTTCTACGTCTGCTTTTGCTGCATCTTTTTTAGCTACTACTGGGTTATCAGCAGAAATTGCAGTTGTACCAGATTCTTTAGCTGTATCAAGAGTTGTTTTTGTAGTAGCATCATTAATTGCTGTTAAAGCTGCTGTTTTATCAGCATTTACTTTAGCAATTGCCGCTGCTTTTTCTTCATCAGTAGCATTTGGAGTAGCATTAATGGCTGCAATTTTCTCAGTTGCTGCTGTGTTTACTGCATCAATCGCAGGTTGTTTATCTAGTTTAGTGAAGTCTGTTAATGGTCTTACATCTTTAGAACCATCTTTATATGTTGCAACAATGTTATTACCTTCTTTAGTAATTGTGGCAACTTTGTTATCAGTATTATCTACTGCCTCACCACGTTTAGACTCTAGATTTTTGTCTTCATTAGTTCTAGAATATTCTAATTTTGCTTTGATCTTAGCAAATTCTTCATCAGTTACTGCTGTTGGATCTGCTACTGCTACTTTATCTGCTTCTGTCGGTGTAACTATATCATATTTTTTAGCTTGTGCTTTTAATACGAATGTTACAGCCCCTGGGTCAGTTAGATATGTACCAACAACTTCTCCATTATTTTTATTTTTTACTGCATTATTAGCAATCTCTGCACCATCTGTATCTGTTGCTGTTGCAAAACGAGTTACAAGCTCTAACGAGTCATTTTCTGTTTTCGGAAGTCTATCCTGTGCAATACCAGAAACTTGTCCAGTAACTTTAATTTTTGCTGGTGTTGCAGTTTCAGAATTAATCGCTGTTACAGTGAATCCCCATTTATTATCTTGTAGATCTGGATTTCCACCAACGTTATTTAAAGCAATATTTCCACCTTTTTTAAGGGCAGCTGATTTAATTTTTCCTGAATCATCGTTAAATGTAATATCAACATCAGCTTCTTCTCCAGTATAAAGATATACTTCTTTTTTATTTGGAGCTGGGTCTGAGTATGGAATTGATACCGTTGGAGCAACGTTCGTACGGGCAAAATCTGTTAATGGTTTTGTATCTGTAGAGCCATCTTTATATGTTACAACTAAATTGTTACCGTTTCTTTCAATTGTATCGACTCTTTCATCTCTATTAGTTAATACTTCACCACGTTTAGATTCTAATCTCTTATCTGGGTTTGTTTTAGAGTATTGAATTTCTACTCTTTTTTTAATTTCATTAAATTCTGCTTCTGTTACATTTGAAGCATCTGCTACTGGTAGCTTATCAGCTTGTGCAACTTCTTTAATATCATATTTTAAAGTTTGTGGTTTAAGCACTACATTAACCGCAGTTGGATCAGTTGCATCACGACCGTTTCCTCTCGCATCCGCACCATCTTTATCAATAGCTTTTACAAAACGCCATCCTAAAGCTATACCCGGTGGGTTTTCTCCTCTAGTTACTTCTTTTAATTTGGTTTCTGTAAATGTTCCTTCTGGTGCCGGAGTACCAGTATATGTTATTACTGCTGGGTTCTCTGCTGTTGCAGTTGTTTCAGAAGTAAATTTGTTCGCAGTAAATCCATATTGAGTATCTTGTTTATTTGTTTCTCCTGCTACGTCTTTAAAATCTTGGTTACTTCCTCTTTTTAACTCTGCACTTGCAATTTTACCGCTATCATCTTTGATTTTAATATCAAATGTATTAACTTCTGATGCATATACATATACTTCTTTTTTATCTGCTGCTGAGTCTGAGTATTCAATTTCTACCGTTGGTTTTTCATTTGTACGAGCAATATTTGAAAGTGGAGTTTCATCTGTTGAATCGTCAGTATATGTTACTACTACTTTTTTACTTGTAGTATCAACATCAATACGTTTCACTATTGAGTTTTGATTGTCTACGAGTTGTCCTTTTTTAGATTCTAATCTTGCATCTGTACTTGTTTTAGAATATTCAATCTTAATTTGATCTTTAATTTTTTGAATATCTGTAGCAGTTAAATTATCGATATCAGTAACACCGATTTTATTCCCATTTTCTGCTGGTTCTTGAATGTTGTATTTGTATGTTTGAGATTTAACAACTAGTTTGAAGTAACCGGCAGACCCTGAATTTCCTCCTGCCGTAATAGATCCTCCTGCTGCATCTTGAACTTGTAAATACCTATCTCCTAAAACTGCATGCTGATCCTCTTTTTTTGTATAAGCCGCAAGCCTTTTAAAAGTATCATTTGGCTTACCAGTAACACTAACCGTTGCTGGGCTTGGAGTATCACTTAAAATTTGGTGATAAGTCCAACCAAATCCATCTACCTCTTCTTTTGTCTCATTTCCCGAAGGTAATTTTTTAGCTTTTTTATCTGGATCTAGATATACGTTACCAGCAGCTTTAATGAATGCATTCCTAATAGCACCATCTGTTGAGTTTACAGTGATATTAACATTCGCATCTTCTTCGTTATAAAGATAAATTTCTTTTTTAGCATCATCAGAAAATTCCAAAGTATAACTGATATTCCCTACTGATTTAGTAGTTTCTGTACGTAACGCATTCTCTTTATCCATCGCTTTTCCGTTACGTGGATCGTTAGAACCTGTGTTTTCGATTGAGTTTGAGTCAGATTTTTTCTCTGTGTTTTCTGCTTGTTTACCTACAGTTTCTTTTCCGTTAGTAGTATCTACTGCTGGAGTTTCTTTTTTCTCTACAGGTTTGTTTTTTAATTTAGTATTAGCTGTAGTGACAAGTTTGTTGTAAGCTTTTGTAAGCTCGTCTTGACTTGTTGCATTCGCTAATGTAGTTTTTGCAGCTTCTAGGTCTGCTTTTAATACTGCAACACTTTCTTCAGTTTTGTTTTCGTATGTACCGTTAGCAAGTTTTGCTTCGATTTCTGCAATGTAGTTTGCTAGTTTAGTTTTATCTAAAGCTGGAGTTGCAGGTTCTTCTGGTTTAGCAGTAGCTTCCGCTACAACTGTATTGTCTACTTGTTTTGTAGTATCCTCCTGAACCTTATCTGAGCCAGAATGTTCATCAGTTGGTTTAACTTTAATCTCTGATGCATCTTGCGGTTGAACAGCAGTCATATCAGCTGATACCGCTCCGTTCCCTAAGAACATGAAAAGAGCAGCGACCGCTACACTAGCCGCCCCAAAACTATATTTACGGATCGAGTAACGCGTGACCTTTTCACGGTGCAGACGTTCAACACGACTCATAGATGGTTTGTTTTCCATTATTTTCTCCTTTTGTGAGATTAATTGATTTGATTTCCACATGACACCTGCATACAGAAATCTACAATTTACATTGTAACTTATTTTTAATATATATGCAAATGATTTGAATTGAAATTTTCGCAAAAAAAAAAAAAGCATTTTGGGAAATTAAGGAATTTTCAGATAAATTCACTTTGTATGTTTTTTGTTTTTTATGAATAAATAATTCACATGTTTTTATAACAGCTTTGCTTTTGTTTTAATTGCATTCTCAAAGATAGCGCATTCATATAGGATTGGTAGAAAAATAAATAAGTTTGAAGGGTGAAACAAATTACTTTTGTACGGCATAAGAAAAAATTATTCGTAAAACATATGAACCAAAAATAAAACATGCTACCTCATTTCGGTAACATGTCATCACTTTCTACTTACAACAAGGCCTCGAACTCAGCGACTGACATACCTAGCTGTTGACTGGCAACTTCAGAAGTCAAAAGACCTTGGCTGACTAGATTTACTAAGCCTACTTTTAATCCCTCTTCGATACCCTCTGCTCGACCACGTTCTAAGCCCTTTTCTTCAGCTTGTTCCAAGGCATAGTCCTGTGCTAACAAGGCTTGTTCTTCGCGCATACGTAGTTGACTAAACATCTTCCTGTCCTCCTCGGACCAGCTCTTATAGTCTAGCAGTTGGTCTGCTTGGCTGATGGCTCGCTCAGGTTGCTGGGTAAAGGGTTTATTCCCGAAAAACTCCAACCACGGTTTGCGAATGCTATCTTTGCTGGTTTCTCTGTATTTTTTTAATTCCAAGAATGCCATCTTGACCAGATGATTTTCTTGACCATTATTTGTGATAGTCTTTCAATAGCGCCTCAAACTCAGCCACGGTCATGCCTAATTGCTCACTCGCAAATTCGGAAGTTAGAACATGTTGGCGTACTAAATCTAGAAAGGTAAAAATTTTCCCACGTTCTAAACCTTTTTCTTCAGCTTGTTCCAAAGCATAGTCTTGTGCTAACAATGCTTGTTCTTCGCACATACGTAGTTGACTAAACATCTTCCTGTCCTCCTCAGACCAGCTCTTGTAGTCTAGCAGTTGATCTGCTTGGCTGATGGCTCGCTCAGGTTCTTGGGTAAAGGGCTTATTCCCGAAAAACTCCAACCACGGTTTGCGAATGCTATCTTTGCTGGTTTCTCTATATTTTTTTAATTCCAAGAACGCCATCTTGACTAGATGGTTTTCCTGACCGTTGTTTGTAATTGTTAAAACCTCACCTGTCGTATCCTCTCGCATACTAAAGCTATGAAAAGCCAAGTCATCTGAGAAGTAGTTGCTATCTACGATTGCGATAGCGTATACTGGTGCAATGTGTTTGTAACTCTGGTGAGTATTTCCTTCTTGCTGGCGAATTTTTTCTAGGTTTTGATTGATCTGACTACATAGATAAGCCCATAGGCGATTGATGAAAAAATTCTGATGATGTACCTGAATCTCAATAATAACTTGCGTCCCATTATCCAACTCCGCCAAGACGTCTATACTAGTGTAGAAATTCTGCGCCGAGTAGGGCAGGGAAGGCAAGACATGAATGTTACTTCCCTCCAAAATGGTCACATTTTTGGCTGGTAAATCCAACATATCACGAATAAATTGACAAGTGATTTCTGGATTGCTAAAAATCTTCTTAGCAACCAAGTCATTGGTTGGGCTGATGCCAGGATGTCTTAAAGTCATCCATTTCCTCCTTCTATTATACCATATTTTTAAATCTAATTTTGCTAGATTCGATGGTTCTATCTATTTATTCGGAAAGGAAATGAATTGTGAAGATATTTTATCTCGTTTCAACTAAAATATGAGCTTGATCAATCAACTGTCCATCAACAGTCAAATTGAGATAGAAATCCAAGGTCTTATCAGCAGCAAAATACAGGGTTGGTAGATGCAAATCTTTTTTGCATTCCCCTGCTTGGAATTGAAGGATTTGAATCTCGTCCTGATAGGCGACACCATGGACACCTGTCCCTGGTTGAATCGAAATCTTAGCCTCCAAAGGAGTATTACTTTCGCTACGTTCAATCCTAAAATGAAGAGTCTCTCCCTTTGTCACAGCTAGACTTTTTTCTGCAAAAGCTAACCCCTGAACAGCTACTGTTTGTGATAACCTCGGAGTCTTATAGAGTGAAATCTTGGTCAATACAGGCATAGATTGTACCTCGGTAATCATCACGCGCACCTTCTGTGCCTCTACTAGCGAACCTCGCAAGAGACGCTTATAACCAACTGTAAAGCCCTTACCAAATTCTTGCCAGACGCCATCCACCTCTACTTGCACATGAAAAGCAGCGATTCGTTGCCCTAGCTTCAAATCTTCTCTTAACTCAATCACATCAAAAGTTTTAGGTGATCCTAAGTCGAGTTCTAACTGGATTGGCAAGCCTGCATCGCTTGCCCAAGAGCTGGTCTTAAGGCCATCTGTCAAATGGTGACAGGCAAAGTCTGCGGAAAGAGCAGGACCAGATACCTTAGCTCCCAGAGCCAAATCTTCTTTATAGAGCTCATTGCGATAGGTCGCAAATTCATAGAGGCGTTCAATATCCTTTGCATCAAATAGCCCAGCTTGATTCGGCGGAATATTAAGTAGGAGCGGGGTTCCTCTCCCCACTGAGTGAAAATAGATTTCGACCAACTCCTCAAGAGACTTAGGATCCTGCCCTTCATGGTAAAACCAACCCGGCCGAATAGAGACATCTGCCTCTCCAATTGAAAAAATCGTACCCGAGGGATCTCCGTGCTGAAGATAGTCCAGCTCTGCTTCTGTTCCTAGTTTATCAGGATTCACCTTTTGCCACAGTGGATCACCTGCATACCCTCGTTCATTGCCAATCCAGCGGATACTGGTGCCTTCTGTTGAAAAAATTAAGCAATCTCCCTGCAGGTCACGAATGGTTTCAAACCATTTTTCAAATTCATAATTGACCTTTTGAGCGCCCTCTCCTCTGGCACCATCCATCCAGACCTCAGCAAATTTCCCTCCATTTCCATAGGCAGGATTTGATAAAATCTCCTTCAGCTGAGCCAGATAATAGGAATTATAGTCCGCTTCTCGGTCCACATGATAGAGGGGACTGTGGGCGTCCCACGGCGATAGGTAGACCCCCATATCCATATCAAACTCTGTGGCAGCTTGGGATACTTCAAGGAGTAAGTCCCCCTCTCCATTCCTCCAAGGACTGCTCTTGACCGAATAATCTGTATGAGCTGTCGGATAGAGGACAAAGCCGTCGTGGTGCTTGACCACCAAAATCAACTTTTTAAAGCCCGTTTCCTTGAGCACGCGAACCCACTCACGCGCATCTAACCTTGTCGGGTTAAAGCGTTCAGGATCCTCCTGACCCGTCCCCCATTCCTGATCATAAAAAGTATTGGGGCCAAAATGGATAAAGGCTGCTAGTTCATCCTCTAAATACGCTAGCTGGGCCTGACTAGGCAAAGGGTCATGCGGTTTTATTTCTCTTACCATACTACTTCCTATCTACATTTTTCTTTACTTTTTTGGCATGTACCTGCAGTTCTGTTAGCGCTAGGGGACTGGTCAAGCCTTCAAATCGAAGACGAAGGGCATAAGTCTCCACCTTGTCAAATTCAAAACGAAGCTCTTCATCTTTGTCGCTTGACACTTTTCGGATGCCTGATACAGGGCGCCAATTCTCCTCTTGCTTGAGCAGAGAATCCTTGTCCAAATGGTTGGGAGTCCGAGGTAAAGTAGGCTCATTCCCTACATAATAATCAATAAAAGTAGGCTCCATCGCCACGTATTCTTTATTCTCAACATAATACAAGGTCAGGTTATCCACAAATCGCGGTTTTAAAATCCCTGCATCTCCAAACAGAATGCCCACGCTGGCTTGCTCTGACTTGGTAATCCAAGTATTGGCTGTCGATTTCTTTCGTGCAATAACCTTGTCATTGAGGTAAGATACTGGATGATTAGGCTCTGAGTGAGAAGCAAAGACCAGAGGCAGGTTGGATCCTGTCCACTGATTGGAAATAACTTCCCCATCTACACTAGCATCTGTCACATGAATGGTGACTGTTGCTGGCAACTCACAGCCCGCTACCTGCCCTGTGAGAACATATTCTCCTACCTGAGCATAGATTTGAGGATCGAGTTCATCCCAAGTCACCTTGGCCGTATCTCGTCTGCCATCTGATAAGACTAGCTTGACTCGGTCTGGTAAGTGTGGGGATTCCTTGACAAGCGTCCAAACCTTTTCAGGTTCAATAGCGCAAATCCCTTGAACACAAACCTGAGCCGAAGCCTTTAGATCCAGTCCCTCAAGCTGACCAGATACCGTAAATTCATGAAAGCTAGCCAAAGCTTCTTTAGGAATTTCCTCCCAGACAAGCTTGACTCGTTTTACACCGCCTGACTCATAGTCCACCAAGACCGAGGACGGAAACTGTGGATAAGTCCCCTTAGCTGTATACAAGCGAAGTGGTCGTACAGAAACCGCCTGCCCTAGCGAGGTATTTTTTGCTATCTGCAAATGCAGTTGATAGGTTTTCCCTTGATAAATGGCGCGGATAGCCAAGTCGCCTGCAGACAAGCAATGAAGTACCCCCTGCTTGATAATGGCATAGGCACTACCACTCGTCTCCCAAATCACTTCACTATTCCCCACCTTGTTCACAGGGTTATCCACAGTTTGTGGATAAAGTCCAATAGATGGGGAATCCCCTTCTTGTAATCCTGCCTGCTTGTCCACTCGAATCTCAAATAAGCGCTTATTTTTCACTGGTTGGAAAGCCAAAGTCTCTCCCACTAGGAGATCAAAACTTACTGGCTCTAGCCCTCTAGCACTAGCTTTTACTCTCACTTGACCTGCCTGATCCAAGCTTTGAACTAAAACAACACCCCTGCCATGAAAGGCTTTCCTCTTAAAACGACCATTCTTCTGAGCCTGGTAACGTTCACGACTGGCCTGTCTGCCGTTATCCACACCCACAATGCGAGCAGAGCCCTCAATTTTAAAATGAAGCTGATTGGAAGCAGTCGGCACCCAATTTCCATCCTTGTCCAATACATCAAAATAGAAATAAAGAAGATCTTGCCCATCTGGCTCCAGTTTTGTTTTCTCGGCATGTAAGCCGATTTGGGCAGGCTTGCCTGCAGTCACCACCCTATCTTCTGCTACAATCTGACCTTGACGGTCATAGGCCACAGCACGCAATTCTCCCGGTTGATAAGCCAAACGCCATTCGAGATAGAGTTGGTCAGAACTTGCTCCCTCTTGGTATCTTCTACCGTCTGAAGTCCATTTTTCCTGAAATGTCTTCCTACCTTGGGATTTTCCATTGAGAAATAACTCTACAGAACCAGCATTTGAATACACTCGAACAGGGATATCCCCATACTTATCCACAAGTTGTTGATAACTCTTGTGGATTTCCCAATTCCAGTGGGGCAGGATATGAACCATGGGATGCTGATCTAGGTCCACCCACTGACTTTGGTAGAGATAATAGTCATTTTTAGGAATCCCTGCTGTGTCTACAATTCCAAAATAAGAACTCTTGACGGGCGTGTCATTTTGGTTGTGCCAAGGAGTCGGCTCGCCGATATAGTCCACTCCTGTCCAGATAAACTGCCCCGCATAGTCTAGCCGATTTCTATCTGCTATCCAAGAAGCCGTCGCTGTCTTCCCCCAAGGAACCCGATCATTGCCATAGTCTGACTGTTCAAAATTCCTCACGCGGCGATTATCCCCAATCCATTCCTTATCAGGGCGAAAATAGCTATCACGCGTCCTTGTAGCCGATGAGGTTTCAGATCCATAAAGTCGCCACTTGGGATGTCTTTTGCGAATCCCGTCAATATTGTCTTCCGAGTAATTCAAACCCACCACATCCAGCAAATCAGCAATCTTTTCATGACCTCCAGACCCATCTCCAAAACGGAACTGATCCATTCCCATGGTCACAAAACGGCTATCATCAACCTCCTTAACCCTTTCTAGCAAGCGTTTGATCGTCTTCAATGAATGAGCATCTCCATTTGCTTCGCTGACTTCATTTCCCAAGGACCACATAAAAATCGCTGGATTGTTCTTACCACGCTCAATCATGGTACGCAAATCGTAATCTGACCAGAAATCGCCTGCTTTCGCTTCTGGATGATTCGCTTCTTCCTCAAAAAAGCGACCATAATCATATTCTTTCTTGCCTCCATACCAGGTATCAAAGGCTTCTTCTTGGATAAGTAGCCCCATTTTGGCAGCCACACCCAGCAAAATACTACTAGCTGGATTATGGGTGATTCGAATCGCATTGACACCCATTTCCTTCATCTGGCGCAAGCGTCTCTCGGCAGCTGACCTGTTTTCCACAGCTCCCAGCGCTCCGTAGTCATGGTGCAGACAAACCCCATGAATCTTCAACCAGCGACCATTTAGAAAGAAACCCTTATCCGCTTGCCAATCCATATAGCGGTAACCAAATGTCTCCTCTTCTTCATCAACCAAAATGCCATTTTTGTAGATGCGAGTCTTCAACTGATAGAGATGAGGATGGTCAATATCCCAAAGCAAAGGTTGGAAAATTGATATGGCTTGTTGGAAATAATGTTTTTCTCCAGAATCAATCATTACAGAATCTGTCGCCTGCCAGTCTGACAGCTGCTGCCCATCATACCAGATACTCTGTTCCAAATACACCGACACAGACTGAGGTCCATCATTTGAAACCTTACTTGTAAGCTGAGTTTCCACCCAAGATTGCCTTTGCTCCTTGAGCTTGGGACTTACTATCTTAATCCCATACAAATCTAGATGAACTGCATCTGTAATCAATAATTTTACTTCTCGGTAAATACCGCTACCAGAGTACCAACGACTGCTAGGTTGCTGATTTTCCACAAAAACCGCAAGCTGGTTGGCCGTCCCATCATTTCTTAGATAAGGCGTGATATCATAAGAAAAGGGTGTATAGCCATTGGGATGATAGCCCAGCACTTGCCCGTTGATATAGACTTGGGCATTCATATAAACCCCGTCAAAGAGCAAACGCACCGAAACAAGACTGGCATCTTCTTCCAAGTAAAACTGTGTCCGATACCAGGCTTGACCACCATTTAACTGACCACCCTCATTTTGCGCTGGCGAATACTGGTCAAAATCATTGTAAATACTCCAGTCATGTGGCACTTGAATAGCCTGCCAATTTTCTCTATGAAAATCCGGCGCCAAGGCCTCTTCTTTCCCCACCTCTTGGCTAAAAAACCAGTGATTTCGCAAAACTTCTTCTCTTCTCATACAAGCATTCCTCTTTAAACAAGTCTATCAATTTGACTATATCACAAAACAAAAGCGCTTTCAACACTTCCTCCATCACTCCCTAAATACTCAGAAAAGATTCTATAATTTGTGGAGGAGGATTTTAATCCTCAAAGCTACAAGGGTAATACAAAAAGAGCCTGACTCCAGGCTCTTTAGTCTATTATTTCTTCTCAGCACGAAGGGCTGACAAGATTTGTGTACGGATATCATCCACACCATTTGGCGTATTTGGTAAAAAGATCGTTTGATTGCCTTTAGAGGCAAAGGTATTCAAGGTATCCAAATACTGGTTGGTCAAAAGAATGGACATGATTTGCTCTTCTGTCATACCAACATTGGCTTCCTTGAGTTCTGTGATAGACTCTGCTAATCCATCCACAATCGCTTTACGTTGTTGGGCAATCCCCACACCATGAAGGCGGTCTTTTTCTGCTTCTGCTTCAGCTGCAGTGACGATTTTAATCTTGTCTGCTTCCGCCAATTCTTGCGCTGCGACCCGCTTACGTTGCGCCGCATTGATTTCATTCATGGATTGCTTAACTTCTGCATCTGGTTCGACCTTAGTAATCAAGGTTTTCACGATAATATAACCGTAAGTAGTCATTTCTTCTGCTACTTGGTGTTGAACTTCAAGGGCAATCTCATCTTTTTTCTCAAACAATTCATCCAAGGTTAATTTGGGAACAGAAGAGCGAAGAGCATCTTCGATATAAGATTTAATCTGAGATTCTGGACGCATGAGTTTATAGTAGGCATCTGTCACGCTCTGCTCATTAACACGGTACTGAGTCGCTACATTCATCATAACAAACACATTATCCTTGGTTTTAGTCTCAACCACAATATCGCTTTGCAACAAGCGCAACTGAATCCGCGCTGCAATCGAGTCAATCCCAAAAGGCAAGCGAATATGAATACCGCTATTGGCAACCTTTTGGTATTTCCCAAAGCGTTCAATAATCGCCACCGACTGCTGACGAACCACATAAACTGTACTCAGTGTGACTATCACCAATAGGAGCACACAAACCACCACAAAAATCATCAAAAATGTTGCCATTATCGTGACCTCCATCATTATTTTTCCTGTATTATAGCACATTTAAAGAAGGCTGTGCAGTTTTAACTGCGATTTTTAAAAATAAACAAAGTATAAATTTCTAATTATCTTTTTATATTTTCTTAAATGCTCGTAAAGCCTTATTCTATGTGCTTTCGAGTATTTTTACTGTAGGAAGATACTTCACGTTTCTTTGCATATTTCCTCATGTCTTAGCTGTCAGAAGTGGTAAATAAGTAGTAAATTCATTTGTACTACTAAGCAACAAGACGCTCCTGTTGCTTCTCTTTATTCAAGCGTTTCATTTCTGCCATTGCAGAATCGAATGTTGCATGTGCGTAATAGTTCAGCGTCATGGCTATATTAGCATGTCCCATAATGTACTGTAATGCCTTTGGATTCATTCCTGCATTTGCATAGTTGGTACAGAATGTATGTCGCAAACTATGTGGAGTGATGTGTGGCAATTTATCCTCGTTATACTTATTGTATTTCTTAACAAGACCTTTCATCATGCCGTTGTAATCACTTGCCACTTTTGGATAGTTCTTTCTATTAAGAAAGAGGAAATCACTATATCCATCAATCTCAACACGCTTATCATTCTTTCGATTCGCTAACACTCGCTTAAATGCTTGATAGGCTTCTTCAACCATAGGAACTTGACGTTCGCCACTTTTGGTCTTTGGTGTTTCAATGTAGTACCCAATTTCAGTATCTCTCAATAGCTGATGGTCTATATTGACAAGACGATTCTCAAAATCTAAATCTGGAAGTGTCAAACCACCAAACTCTGAAATACGAAGACCTGTTTTTAAGAGTATCAGAATTTCATCATAATTTTTGCTGTAGGTTTTATCAGCTTTTGCAAAGGCTAACAGTTTTTCTTCCTGTTCTTCTGTTAGTACGGTCTTAGGGACAGTATCATCATCAAGAACTGCTTTCAGTTGAAAGTCAAATGGATTCTTCCGAACACAATCATCTTGTATAGCAATATAGAATGAAGCCTTTAAAGAACGTTTGTAGTTATTGATGGTTTGATAAGCATAACCATTTTCACTCATTCTAATAGCCCATTCTTTAGCGTCTGATGGCTTAATACTGTCAATACTTCTTACACCTAACTTGTCTTTCTTCAAAATATCCATAAGATATTTGCGTCCAGTTTCAGTGTTTTTTCTAACCTTTGGTCTTTGAGCGTTCTGTTTTGCGTAAAGCTGGCAGAGTGTCATTTTCTTTCCTACAACATCAATACCATCATGAATGTCTTTCTGTAACTCTGCGATTTTCTCTCTAAGTGAGATACAATCACGCTTTCCTGCTGGTACTCGGTCTGTAGCCACAAGTTTCCACGAGTAAACAAATTGCGGTTCTCCAAATGAATCTATATATTTGTATAAGTATCTTCCGTCTTTTCGTTGGCTCTCTCCAGTCTTTAAGATTCGACCTTTATTGTCACGTCTTTTTTCTGACATGGCATTTGCTCCTTTCCTTTATGGAAAGAGCCTTGATACGACTTAATACTATTTTATCATATACAAGACCCTTTGGCGACGCTAGATTGCGTCCAATGTATCTATAATTTTTTCAAATTGTTTTCGTTTAATCTGAATACGATTGCCATTCATAATCAGCCAATTTGCATTTTTATTTTCCTCTGCCAAGCGTCGTAGCTTGTTTTCGCCAATACGAAAATATTTTGACGCTTCTTCAATGGTTAGGGTATAACGTTCCCAAATAGGAATGTCAGTCTGCTTCATAAAATCCTCCTTTCCAAATCACTTATTTGGATTTCATAAAAGTTGTTTTACCAGCAATCGAACAGCTTTAGCAAAGCTCACGGGAGTTCCACCCCTGCATGGTTCTCATGTAGCCATACTCATTGCCTGCGACGGTTTTATCACGCTCGGACTATTGACTGTATGGGAGTATCATTATCACGATAAGAATGTCGTTGCAGGCAATCCTGCTAAAGATTGCTTCTCGGATCACTAACATGAATCGCTCGCTATCTTTATAAGATAGGTCATGGCGGTTAGTTCCGTTGGCTCTTTTCTTATCGAAACGTATTCGATTACTTTTATTCAGTTTTCAAAGAACAATGGCTCGTTAGCCTATCAAAACACATTGAAAGCTCAATATGCTTTGGTGGAATAACAAACCTCCCTGTTCGGGAAGCGTGGAATGGTTTAGCACGCTTCCACGAAAGGAGAGAGGATATTACTTAATTTCAAATGACAAAATCTTTGTAATCAGTCTGGTTTCCATTCTTCCACGTAAGACTTCATCAACGACCATACTTTGATTGCCATATTCATCTTTCATAAGTCGTAGGGAACGCTTCGTTATGTACCCTCTGTAATGATGTAGAATCTGGTTAATCGCTTCGGTATCGCCATCTGTTGCCTTTACAATGAGAGGAAAGGGAATCATAGGATATTGTGTTTTCATTCTTCAAATTCCTCCATAAACTTTTTAATTAAGGCTAGTCCACTGGTTCTATGCCGATAGACAGTAGAACGGTTCAATTTCAACAGGTCTGCAATTTCTGAATCGCTCATGTCCATAAAGTAAAACAGCAGTAGAATTTCACGTTTCTTGTCTGGCAACTCACGTAATGCTTCACTCAACAAATCATTTTCAACGCCTACTGATAACCCATTGAGTGTAAAAATCTGAAAGTCAGTTGAATAGTTATCTGTTGTCGCAAACTGGCTAACAAGATAATCGCCAACATCCGAAAAGGACACCTCACGCTTTGCAATCCTTGAAAGATAAAGCATATAATTCTTTCGCTCGTCTTCCATAGCACGTTTACAGATATAGTCAAACTGATTTTCTATTGTGGTCTGAAAAGAAGATGGTTTCATGTTTCTCACCCCCTTTCTGTCTAGGAAAGGAAGTGAGCCTTGCTCGTTTATCTCCTTTCACTCTTAGTCCCAATGTGAAAGGGGGATTTGTTGCATTACTGATAAATAAACTTTGTAAAAAAGTTCTGAATAGCCAAAAAAGCATATAAACAGATTTATTTCTCTGTTTACATGCTTCTGTTATTCTATCTATATGATTTATAAAACCACATTGGTGGACGTACTTATCTATTGCAGATAGACGACTTTTTTTGACAAGAACCCAATGTAAGGAAATTTATTGTATATGATGTACTTCATGGCGACGTTGACCTCCAACAAACCGCCATTTGGAAGTAATATACAATATTTTAACAGCGTAAATAGCACTACCATATAACGGTTTTTTTTATTGGCGTTTAGTAGTGCTTTTTATTAAATATAAACCTATAAACCATATAACACGTTTTTCTATACCTGTTTTTAATTCAGTAGGAACAATAAAATGTATAGAGGTGGTCTACTATGCGTAAAAAAGAAGATAAATATGATTTTAGAGCCTTTGGTTTAGCCATTAAAGAAGCTCGATTGAAACGAGGTTTAACTCGTGAACAAGTGGGAGCATTGATTGAAATTGACCCACGGTACTTAACTAATATTGAAAATAAAGGGCAACACCCCAGCATACAAGTTCTTTATGACCTTGTATCGTTACTTCATGTTTCCGTTGATGAATTTTTCTTACCTG
>DXLD01000169.1:0-2989 GCA_019414935.1 Streptococcus sp. | reverse complement strand
ATTCAAGAAACTACACGCATTTGATATGGAGGACGTCTAAGATGAATAACTCAATTAAACTCAAACGTAGACTGACTCAAACCCTTACTTACCTCTACTTAATTGGCCTATCAATCGTGATTATCTATCCACTTTTGATTACCATCATGTCAGCCTTTAAAGCAGGTAACGTCGCAGCCTTTAAACTCGATACTAACATCGACTTCAATTTTGATAACTTTAAAGGACTCTTTACTGAAACCCTATACGGTACTTGGTATCTCAACACTTTGATTATCGCCTTAATTACTATGGCTGTTCAAACAAGTATTATCGTACTTGCTGGTTATGCTTACAGCCGTTACAACTTCTTGGCTCGTAAACAAAGTTTGGTCTTCTTCTTGATTATCCAAATGGTGCCAACCATGGCCGCTTTGACAGCCTTCTTCGTTATGGCACTTATGTTGAACGCCCTTAACCACAGCTGGTTCCTCATCTTCCTCTACGTTGGTGGTGGTATCCCGATGAATGCTTGGCTCATGAAAGGCTACTTCGATACAGTGCCAATGTCTCTAGACGAATCTGCAAAACTAGACGGTGCAGGACACTTCCGCCGCTTCTGGCAAATTGTTCTTCCACTTGTTCGCCCAATGGTTGCCGTACAAGCTCTCTGGGCCTTCATGGGACCTTTTGGAGACTATATCCTTTCTAGTTTCTTGCTTCGTGAGAAAGAATACTTTACTGTTGCCGTAGGTCTCCAAACCTTCGTTAGCAATGTGAAAAACTTGAAGATTGCCTACTTCTCAGCAGGTGCTATCCTCATTGCCCTTCCAATCTGTATTCTCTTCTTCTTCCTACAAAAGAACTTTGTTTCAGGACTTACAAGTGGTGGCGACAAGGGATAATATATCCCCGCCACCCTTTTTCATTTTATACTCTTCGAAAATCTCTTCAAACCACGTCAGCTTTATCTTGCCGTAGTACGGTTACTAACTTCGTCAGTTCTATCCACAACCTCAAAACAGTGTTTTGAGCAACCTGCGGCTAGCTTCCTAGTTTGCTCTTTGATTTTCATTGAGTATTAGCGATTGTTACTGTAAATAACATCCTTGTAACAAGCAATTTTTCTCCTAGACTTGAAATAAAGCACATTTCTCTATATAATAATACTCATATAGAAAACACCTTTTAGAAAGATACCTATGCTTCCATATCCATTTTCCTATTTTTCAAGTATTTGGGGATTTCGTAAGCCCCTGTCCAAACGTTTCGGGCTCAACTGGTTTCAGCTTCTCTTTACCAGTATCTTCCTTATCAGCTTATCTATGGTACCTATTGCCATCCAAAACAGCTCGCAGGAGACTTATCCGCTAGAAACCTTTATCGATAATGTCTATGAACCATTGACAGATGAGGTTGTCCAGGATCTCTCCGAACATGCTGCAATTGTTGATGGTAAATTAACTTATACAGGAACAGCTAGTCAAACCCCTTCTCTTTTAATCGGTCCAAGTCAAAGTAAGGAGTTACCTAAGGACTTGCAACTGCATTTCGATACGAATGAGCTCGTCATCAGCAAGGAAAGTAAAGA
Source organism: Streptococcus sp. (assembly GCA_019414935.1). Lineage (GTDB taxonomy): Bacteria > Bacillota > Bacilli > Lactobacillales > Streptococcaceae > Streptococcus. Next base: position 1,419 of record DXLD01000169.1, on the reverse strand, counting down.
ACTGACCCGTATCTCTTACCGAGCGATTGAGACTGAGAGTTTCAAAAGTAAAGATAGCTTGACCCAAGCAATTTCTAAAGACTGGTACCAGCAGAATCGTGTCTATATCAGTCTCTTCCTAGTTCTCGGTGCAAGCTTCCTCTTTGGTTTGAATTTCTTTATCGTCTCTCTAGGGGCTAGTCTTCTCCTTTATATCACTAAGAAATCACGCCTCTTTTCATTTAGGACCTTTAAAGAGTGCTACCATTTTATCTTGAATTGTTTAGGATTACCAACTCTGATTACGCTTATTTTGGGACTATTTGGCCAAAATATGACAACTCTCATTACTGTACAAAACATTCTTTTTGTTCTGTATCTGGTCACTATCTTTTATAAAACGCATTTCCGTGATCCAGATTACCATAAATAGGAGATTTTTATGCCCGTTACGATTAAAGACGTGGCCAAGGCTGCTGGTGTTTCGCCTTCAACCGTAACCCGTGTTATTCAAAATAAATCAACCATTAGCGACGAAACAAAAAAACGCGTTCGCAAGGCTATGAAGGAGCTCAATTACCACCCCAACCTCAACGCTCGTAGTTTGGTAAGCAGTTATACCCAAGTTATCGGCTTGGTCCTTCCTGACGACTCAGACGCCTTCTATCAAAATCCTTTCTTCCCATCTGTCCTCCGTGGTATCGCCCAAGTTGCTTCTGAAAACCACTACGCTATTCAGATTGCAACAGGTAAAGATGAAAAAGAGCGCCTTAAAGCTATTTCTCAAATGGTTTACGGTAAACGTGTCGATGGTCTCATTTTCCTTTATGCCGAAGAGAATGACCCCTTGGTCAAACTGGTCGCTGATGAGCAGTTTCCCTTCCTCATCCTAGGGAAATCTATTTCACCCTTTATCCCTCTAGTCGATAATGACAATGTCCAAGCTGGTTTTGATGCGACAGAGTATTTCATCAAAAAAGGATGCAAGCGAATTGCCTTTATCGGAGGGACTAAGCGACTCTTCGTAACACAAGACCGTCTGACAGGTTACGAGCTAGCTCTAAAACAACACCAACTTCCTCTCGATACTAATCTGACTTACTTTGCTACTGAATTTCTTGAAGATAATGGTTATCGCTTTAGTAGACTTCTCTTCAAACACGATTCAAATATTGACGCTATTATTACCATTGATAGTCTCCTTGCTGCAGGGGTCTGTGATTACATCGCAAAACACCAACTGGATGTCCCTGTCCTCAGCTTCGACTCAGTCAATCCCAAGCTCAACTTGGCAGCCTATGTCGATATCAATAGTTTGGAGCTTGGTCGTGTTTCCTTTGAAACTATCCTCCAGATTATCAGCGATGCTAAAAGCAATAAACAAATTTGTTATCGCCAGTTAATTGCCCACAAAATTATCGAAAAATAAAAACCAGCTCG
>DXLD01000168.1:0-3054 GCA_019414935.1 Streptococcus sp. | reverse complement strand
ATTGAGTTATTCATCTTAGACGTCCTCCATATCAAATGCGTGTAGTTTCTTGAATGCGATCATAGAGATTGAGATGACAATGATAGAGATAATCAAGGTAACAGCTGCCGCCATTGAGTATTGAGGAGATGTACCTGTTGTCAAACGGTAGATCCATGAGATCAAGATATCGGTTGAACCAGCTCCACCTCCGACACTACCAGGTCCTCCACCATTGAAGAGGTACATGATAGAGAAGTTGTTAAAGTTGAAGGTGTATTGACTAATCAAAGTAGGTGCCGCAACAGCCAAGATCATTGGGAAAGTGATGTTGCGGAATTTTTGCCAAGCATTGGCACCGTCAATATAAGCTGCTTCGTAAAGGTCGTTAGGAATAGATTGTAAGATACCCAAGGTTAAAACGTAGATGTATGGGAATCCAAGCCAACCTTGCATCATAATCAAGGCAATCTTAGTCCAAGTTGGGTCTGTTTTCCAAGGAATAAGAGCACCATCAAGGAAAGGAAGGAATTTAGCTAAGATTGGCAATACTTGAGTGTTGATGGCTCCGACACTATCGTTAAACATATTTGAGAATGTCAAGATAGTGATGAAGGCTGGAACAGCCCAAGGAAGAAGGAAAATAACACCAAAGATACGTTTTCCTTTGATAAATGGTTGGTTAGCAATGATAGCTGTGAAGATACCAATCACGATCTGTAAAGTTGAGGCAGATAAAGCCCAAATGATAGTCCAAGAAAGAACGGCACCAAAGGCTGAACGGAAGGTACTCAAGCTCCAGATGTTTGTGAAGTTAGTTAAACCAACCCAGTCCAACAATTTGTTTGGTGGCAAGTGTTGGAAGTCATAGTTGGTAAAGGCAATCATCAAGGTTACGATAACTGGGAAGATAATCGCAAAAGTCATGGCAACATAAGATGGAATGATCAAGAGGTAAGGGAAGCCATTTTCATAGATTCCTTTGACCATTTCTTTAAAAGTAAGAGCTACTGGTATGCCATTGTTAATGTGTTTAGCAGTTGTATGTGCATCCTTGATATTTGCGAAATAAAAGAGTACATAAACAACTACAAAGATTAAATGGAAGGCACCACGAATCAGCATAAAGAGGGAATTGTCACGACCTGGTTTGTCACCAAGAGTGATGAGATTACTCAATTCAGGGGCTGCAAGTGCTAGGAAGTAGAGGAGAAATACAAGGGTTACACCAAGGAAGATAAAACCTTTTGCTTTTTGTTTATTGTAAATCTGTCCTAACCCAGGAATGATAGACAGCAGGGCTGCTTTACTAGGTTGTTGCTTTTCCATAATAACTCCTTTCATAGAATACTGGTTTTTAGATAAAACCTAAACTATTTATGTTTCTATTGATAAATTCAAAGGGGGATTTGAATTCCACCCCCCTTGAACAAATTTTTTATTCACCAAATTTTTGTTTGATTGTTTCTTTGATCAATGTTACAGCATCGTTAGCAGCTGTTTTCGCATCTTTCTTACCACTTACAGCATCGAAGAGCATATTTTTCGCTGGATCCCAAACTGCAGACATTTGAGAGATGTTTGGCATTGGTTGAGCGTTCTTGAACTGTTTGATAACAGCTGTTGTCAACTCATCGTTTTTACCTTCAGCGTATGAACGAGCCTCAGTGTTAGCTGGGATTTCGTTAGTTTTATCGTATAATACTTTTTGTTGTTCAGTTGAAACAAGGAAGTCTACAAATTTTTGAGAAGCTTCAAGGTTCTTAGTGGCTTGAGGGATGACCCAAGCTTTACCACCACCGAAGGCAGCATATTCTTTTCCATTTGGAAGAGTAGGGATAGTCGCAACACCGTAGTTTACTTTAGCATCTTTAAAGGCTTGAGCTTTCCAAGGTCCGTCGATGATAGCAGCTGTTTTACCTTCTTGGAAATGAGTTTGAATTAAGTTTCCAGAACCTTCTGTATCTTGCATACCTTTAGGCCATTTTTCATACCAAGATTTAGCGTAGTTGATACCTGTAATTGAACCTTCGTTTGCAAGACCGATATCTTTAGGATTTTTACCGTTATCGCCAAATACATAAGCTCCGTTACCAGCAAGAAGTCCGTATGCATAGTAGAAGTTTGTCCAGTCAGCTAGGAAGGCAGTAGTTTTGCCGTCTTCACCAGCGAAGGCATATTTGCTATCTTTAGCAAGGTTTTCTAAGTCAGCAAAAGTTTTTGGAGCCTCTTTTATCAAGTCTTTGTTGTAGTACATAACGAGTGACTCGATAACGGCTGGAGCACCGTAAACTTTACCGTCAGCAGCTGTTACAAGAGATTTAGTTTTATCATCTGTTTTAGCGCTGTCGCTCAATTTCACTTCTGAAAGTTGTCCGTCAGTACCAAGGCTACCTACACGGTCGTATGGAGCCATCATAACATCAGGGACATTACCAGATTGGTTGTCAAGAGAAAGTTTATCAAGACCTCCTAGAGCATCACCAGTTTTAAGAGTGACTTTTACTCCAGTTTCTTTTTCATAAGCTTTAGCAACTTCTTCAATATAGCTCTTATATCCCTCGTCTACATATACAGTGAGTTCTTTCGCTTCAGATGAACCAGAAGCAGCAGGTTTATCAGCAGTTTTGCTTCCGCAAGCTACCAAAAGCAAGCTAGCAAGTGTAGCAGTTCCAAGCACCGCAGCGCTCTTCATGAATTTAGATGACATAGTGTATTCCTCCTAAAGAATAACAAATTTTATAATGAGGAAACGCAAACGTTTTCCTTTATGGGACTAGTATAGCACATTTAGAAAGCGGTTGCAAGTGTTTTTTGTAAAAATTCCTAAAAAAATTGTAAAAAAAGTAAACGCTTCATCGTCATATAATAGTAGAAAATCCCCAAAATTGGTTTTGTTTTAAATTTAAAAAAAGTTGAGAAAACGATTGCCTAATTTACAAATGGAAAGCAGAGAGCATTCTCACTTTATTTTTGTTTAAGTAAGATAAGTGAAACCCTTATTCTTATTTTGTTTCTTTACTGAAAGAATATATATACGAGTAAGAAGAAAAAATTTTTAAAAAATAATCAAAA